>JASLOY010000502.1 GCA_030745255.1 Vicinamibacterales bacterium | reverse complement strand
CCGGAGCCGATGCCCTGGGCCTTGAGAAAGTTGGCGAAGCGCGCCGCATCGTCCCGCAGATTGGCAAACGTATGGACCGAACTCTGGCCATCGACGCCCTGCCAATAAAGCGCGACGCGATCGCCGTCGGCGTGACGGTCGCAACATTCGACGCAAACGTTTAGCCCGCTCGCCAGGTCGCCTGACAGCATGCCGGCCACGTCCTCGGCCCGAAACGACGCCATGAAGTCGTCATAGGCAGGAACCTCCGTCGCATCTGCCGCGCCCTTTGCTGTGTTCGCCATCTAAGTCCCTTGCTTGCTTTTCGTGGTTGATTTCTATTTGGATTTAATGCCGAACAAACGCTCAAGGCAAATGCGGGGGACACACGATGTTGGGAAATCTCGGAGAAATCTCGAGCCACGGGTCGCGAAGCTATGGCGACAAGCCGGCGCTGATCACAGAGGGGCGCAGTTTCAGCTTTACCGAGATCGACCATCTTGCCTGCCAGCTCGCCAATGGCCTCAAGGCCAAAGGCGTGGAGCCCGGCGATCGGGTGACGCCCGGCGCCCAAGAAGATGATGCCGCCCAGCGGGACAAGGAGCACGTAGCCGATTTCGCTGGCAGTGTTCGATAGCACGCCGGCGAGCACGATGACGAACGTGAGCAGCCGCTTGGGTGCCGAGAGCACCAACAGCCGCAGTGCCGCGCCGATCAGTCCGCTGCTCTCCATGACACCGATGCCCAGCATCGCGACCAGCACGGTGCCCAGCGGCGCGAAGCTGGTGAAGTTGGTCACCATCTCGGTCAGAATGCGGTGCAGCCCGTCGACGGTCGCCAGACTGACCGGCTGAATCAGCTCGCCGGTGCCGGGATGGGTGACTTCGAGCCCGGTCCGCGCGGCAATTGCCGAGATCACGACGATTACGCCGGCAAGGATGGCGAACAGCGTGCCCGGGTGTGGGAGGGCGTTTCCGCCCCGTTCCACAGTGGCGAGAAACACGCTCATGGTGCGGTTCAGCAAGTCTGTGCGTCGGCTCATGAGTGCAAGCAGGGCTGGTGGTGAAGGCGCTCGGTCGGCGAAACGTTCGTGCTATCCTACGTGCGCTGCTCGAGCTTTTCTAGTCGACTTCTTCCCACTCAGATGACCGATGACAAGCCGGCCGACGGATCCGTTGCGAGCCAGCAGCGTGTCGCGGCGGCGGTCGGGGTGACAACGGCTCGGCGCCATCTCCTGCTGTGCTGTGACCAGACGAAGCCGAAATGCTGTGATCGGGAGCGCGGGCTGGCGGCCTGGGACTATCTGAAACGGCGCCTGCGGGAGCTCGGCTTGTCCGAGCAGGGTGGGGTGCTGCGTACCAAGGTCAACTGTTTCCGGGTGTGCGAGGGCGGGCCAATCGCGGTGGTGTACCCGGAGGGCGCCTGGTATCGGGGTTGCGACCCGCCGGTGCTCGAGCGGATCATCCAAGAACATCTGGTTGGCGGGCAGATCGTCGAGGAGTATCGCATTCTCCTGCGGCCGCTGTCGGCCGAGCAGGGTGGGGCGGAGTGATGCGGCTCGGAGCAGGTCGAGTGTGTCGAGGCGCGTGTTGAGCCATGGTCGGGTCGGGATGCTGGCGGTGGTGCTGTCGGTGTTGGCGCCGCCAAGCGTCATCGCGCAGCTGACACCGGTGCCCGAGCTCGCCCGGGACACGACGGTGGAGGGGTTTCCGCTGGCTCGAGCGACGCGGGTCGAGGATGGGCCGGCGATCGACGGGCAGATACTGACCGATCCGGTCTGGGCCACGGTCGACCCAATCGGCGGGTTCGTGCAGTCGACTCCCGACGAAGGGGAGCGGGCCTCGGAGCGCACCGAGATCCGGGTGGTCTACACCGACGACACGCTGTACTTCGGTGCCATCCTCTACGACCGCGACCCCGCCACCATCGTCGTCGCCGACAGCCGGCGTGACTCGTCGCTCGACGAGACCGACAGCTTTCAGATCATCCTCGACACGTTCCTGGATAGACAGAACGGTTTTGTGTTCGGTACGAGCCCGTCGGGCCTGGAATTCGATGGGCAGGTGACCAACGAGGGCCAGGGCAGCGGCCGGTTCAGCGGCGGCGGTGGTGGCGGTCGTCCCGGCTCCGGACAGCAACGCGGCTCCGGCGGCGGGTTCAACCAGAACTGGGACGGTGCCTGGCAGGTCGACACCCGGATCACCGACGTCGGCTGGTCCGCCGAGTTCGCGATTCCGTTTCGCACGCTGCGATTCAATGCCGGAGATGCCCAGGTCTGGGGCCTCAACTTTCAGCGGAATATTCGCCGACGCAACGAGACCGCCTACTGGTCGCCGTTGCCTCGCCAGTTCAATTTGTATCGCCTGTCGCTCGCCGGTCAGTTGACCGGACTCGACGTGAGCAGTCCGCGCAATCTGAAAGTGACGCCCTATGTGCTGGGGCAGGGGATCGACTCGGCGTCCGGCCGCGGCGACGCAGCCTATCTTGGTGATGTCGGGGCGGACCTCAAGTACAGCATCACCCCCGGACTGACACTCGATGCCACGTACAACACCGATTTTGCTCAGGTCGAGGTAGACGAGGAACAGGTCAACCTGGACCGGTTCAACCTGTTCTTCCCGGAAAAGAGACCGTTCTTCCTCGAGAACGCCGGGATCTTCTCGGCCGGGTTGCCGGGACAGGTCGAAATGTTCTTCAGCCGCCGGATCGGGATCGGCCCGGACGGCCAGCAGGTGCCGATACTGGGTGGCGGCCGGCTGTCGGGCAAGGTCGGCAACAACACGAACATCGGTCTCCTGAACATGCAGACCGAGTCGATAACCGGCGTCGCTCCAGCGAACAACTTCAGCGTCGCGCGGGTGCGTCAGGATGTCGCAGGTCGGTCGAACATTGGGGTGATGTTCGTCAATCGCCAGGGCACGGGCTCGCTGGCACTCGATGACGACTACAACCGCAGCTATGCGGTGGATGGCCGGTGGGGCATCGGCCAGCGCGGAACGATTTCAGGGTTCATCGGCCAGACCGACACACCTGGGGTACGGGGCCAGACGCACGCCTACGATCTCTCCAGCAACTACAACTCAGAGACGGCGCAACTCGGACTCAGCTACACGGAGGTGGCGCCAGAGTTCAACCCGGAGGTCGGATTCTACCAGCGACGCGCCTACCGCCGGGCGAACGGCCGGGTGTTTCTGACGCTGCGTCCGGACGACCTCATGGGGTTGCACGAGATC
>JASLOY010000501.1 GCA_030745255.1 Vicinamibacterales bacterium | reverse complement strand
GACGTCGGGAAAGGCGATGGTGACGCCGCTGCTCGACTTGTGAACAACAGACAAGAAATTGACGCCGACTGTCACTCCCATGTCGACCTCCGTGTCCGGTCAGTTGATGCTGACCGTCGCGCCTCGAATCTTGTTGGACTGCGAGGCTCGGCTCACGACTTTCACGCCGCGCACGATCACCGTGCCATCCCTGCGCAGCACGAGGGAGCTCTTGCCGCAGGTGAGACGAATCTCGTCGGTGGCCTCGAGATCGACGCGGCGTTTGTCCAGTTGAACCGACCTGGCCTTGCCGGCCGGTAGTTGTACCTGTGCCTCGCGGGAGCCGTCTTCGGCCTGTTCTTCCCACAACCGCTGCGCCACGACTCCCAGTATGACCGGTTGCGTTTGCCGATCCGCAAGGACCAGCACGGTGCGGCCCAACAAAGCCTCCGTGGCGGCAGCCGACGACGCAAACTGCAGCAGGCTTGACGCTTCACACGACTCCGTTTCGCCGCCCAGGATCACTTTGGCAATACCCTCGGGGGAGATGTCCACGACGACGGCGCTTGCGATCTCATCGCGCCCTGGCCGTCGTTGGATCACCTCGGCAATGGTTTCAGTGGGGATGTCGTCGACGACGGCGGTCGCCGCCTCGTCATGTCCTCTTCGTCGTTGCGACATCGAGGGATCGTGGATGTCTCGTGTCATACCAGTGCTCTTTGATCCTGTCTGCCTCGACGACTACTGACTGAAACCGAACCGCTCGCGCCACCCACTGTCTCGATCAGACAGTAACACAAGGAGGATCGGCAATCCGTCAGCCTCGCGTCCCCCGCCAGTCGGCACAACGCCCGTCTTCGGACGAGGTCCCCAGTTGGCGCAGGACATAGGCTGCTTGGTGTCGATTATCCCCCTCAGCCGAGTGGGGATCAAGATTCGGACCCCTTTCGCCCTTCCGCCGAGGAAGAGACTTCTGACAGAATATGGCCCGAGATGAGGTTCGAGCTCGACTTGGGACGGCCACGACCTGGTGCGCAGCGGATCAAGCAGGACCCTATGCGCATACTCATCGTCGGCGACCTGATGGGCGCCAGCGCCGACTCGGCGCCGCCTGTCGATCGGCGTCCGATCGTCCGGATCGACGTCGAAACCTTCGACGACGCGTTCTCGCGATTCAAGCCGTCCGTGGCCTTGCCGTCTCTGGGCCTGCAGGCGCCCCTTGCCTTCGACGAGCTTGAAGACTTCCATCCCGACGAGCTTTTCCGCAAGGTGGAAATTTTCGACCGGCTTCGAACGCTGCGCCAGCGCCTTCAGAGCCCGTCGACGTTCGCGGCGGCGGCCGATGAGCTCCGATCGGACGTTCCGGCGCACCCCGCAGCGCCTCAGACGGAAGCTGGCCCGGTTGCCAGCGACGCGACTGCCGGAGAGACCGGCGTCCTGCTCGACCGGCTCCTGGGCAAGAGCGCCGCGCTTCCTGCCACGCCACCTGCAGCCAACGAATCTCGCGCACGGGTGGGCGTCGAGGCCCTCATCCGGTCGATCGTCGCCCGCCACATCGTGGCCGAGGACGACCCCCAGCTACCGCAGTTCCTGTCGGCTGTCGACGTGGCGATCACCGACACGATGCGGTCGCTCCTGCACGAGCCGACGTTCCAGGGGCTCGAAGCCGTCTGGCGCGGCGTTCGGTGGTTGCTGTCTGCCATTGATGAGGGAGATCTGGAAATTGCTCTCTTGCACCTGACCCGGGAAGAGCTCAGTGCCCAGGCCGATCCCGACAGTGCCCTCCGGCTCCGCCTCGAGGCCCGTGGCGCCGACGCAGCCCCATGGTCGCTGGTCGTGGCCGACTTTGCCTTCGGGCCGTCAGAAGACGACTTGGGAGCGCTCCGGAGCCTCGGAAGACTCCTGGGCGGCCTCGCCGTGCCGCTGGTCGCCGCCGCCCACGGTGCGCTGGTCGGCTGCGAAGACCTCCGGGCCCAGGCCGACCCGAAGACCTGGAACGCGCTTCCGGCTGGCATGGCTCAGCTCTGGGCCGCGGTGCGAACGATGCCCGAGGGCCGATTCCTCGGTCTTACATGGCCTCGCGTCATTCTGCGTCTGCCGTACGGGAGAAAGGCGGACCCGATAGAGGCCTTCGCGTTCGAGGAGATTCCACCCGATCACGCGCATGAGGACTACCTGTGGGGCAACGGTGCGTTCGCCGCTGCCTTGACGATGGCGCGGGCGCACCTCGGCACGTCCGACGGACCCGAGGGAGACATCGGCGATCTTCCGGCCTTCACCTACACGGAACACGGTGAGCCGACGCTGAAGCCATGCGCCGAGTTCTGCATGACAGAGCACGCACTCGAAGCAGCCCTCGCTCGTGGGATCATGCCGCTGGTGTCTTACCGGAACCGAAACGCGGTCCGGCTGATTCGGCTGCAGTCGGTCGGCGCCACGGCCATCGGCTGATCGAGGCCCGATCGGGGAATGTTGACAAGGTACATTCTCGCGGTGCTCTCGGTGGTGTTCCTTGTCGCAGCATGGATACGGATCACACGTGACGGTCCGGCGCACCCACAGACTCGAACCTGGCTCCTGATCGGAGCCATCTTTGGGATCGTGAGCGGCTGGCTGTTCTATCAGGGGTGAACGATGGCCAATGCAGCCCCCCCCGGCATCTATCAACGGCGGCAGCACGTCGATCTTGATCGACGAAGGTACGCTTGCCCGGGCGGAGTCGCCGACGCTGGACGCCGTGGGCCTCGATGCGAAGGGCGGCAGTCCGGCCTCGCGCGCCGCCAATATGGCGGACCGGGTGGTCAGCTATGCGCGCCATCGTCTCGGACAACGGGACGGGGACGGAGAGTGCTTCGCGCTGGCCGACCGGGCGCTGCGCCGCGCGGGCGCGAAGAGCGCGGCGGATTTCGGGACGGTTACGCCCACGGCCGACTACGTGTGGGGCACGGCGGTAGGTCTGTCCGCCGTCCGGCGCGGAGACGTCATCCAGTTTCGCGATTATCGGTACGACCGCGAGGTCGTCGCGGAGGATTCGAGCGGAACCACGTTCGAGACCGATTTTCAGGAGCGCCCACACCACACCGCCATTGTCGAGCAGGTGGGCGACGAGGGGGCCATCACCGTGCTCGAGCAGAACGCTCCGGTCGGCGACCCGGTGACGCGCAACCAGCTGTTCTTCTCGAGTGTCACGACCACGAGTGGCAACCGGACGACGACGATCACGGTGCGAGGGACGTTCT
>JASLOY010000500.1 GCA_030745255.1 Vicinamibacterales bacterium | reverse complement strand
AGGGCATCCAGACTGTGCACCAGCCCTGCGTCCACGATCGGCGTGCCGTTCGGAACGAAGACGGTCGTACCCGCAACGTTCAGCATGCGTGCGACGAGGTCGATCTCCGAGATACGACCGTCGAGCTCGATCAAACCGCCGCCTCCCGTGCGGTGCAGCGTCTCTATCGTGGCCGTCGTGCCGCTGACGGTCACAGCCAGATCGATGGCTTCGCCTGGCCCAACGCCTGGGATCTGAATCCAAGCATCGACCGTCGGGAACTCCACGAACTGGATCTGCAAGTCACCGACCGGAACGCCAGACAGCGTGAAGCGACCGAGCTCGTCCACGGCGGTGGTCGCCGTAAAGTCTGGGGCGGTGCCGATGACGGTCATCGTCGATGTAACTGTGACAAAGCCCTGGCGGACGGCGGCGCCACCGTTGACCAGCCCCCTGACTGTCGCCTGGTCGGAAGCCGCGGAGCCCGACATGAGGGCTCGGGCTGGGGTGCTTGCGCGCGACATGGAAGAAGACAGAGCAGTAGAGGACGAGGACGGGACGCGCGATGACTGGGCTGACAGGAGTGGCGCCGACGATGGCGTGACGCGGCTCGGCGCGGCCGGATTCGCATCGTCACATGCGGCGGCGCTCATCATGAGGACGACCAGGAGCATCGGCATCACGAAGCCACGGTTCGGGTACAGCCGGAATGCATCACATCGAGTAATTGAAGGCATGCCGAACAACAGCGCAAGGAATGGACCAAATCGGCCGTCATCTGCGTAAGTGACTGTTCAGCTGGAGTTTGGATGGAGATCAACAGCGTCGAGTGCGGGCGCACCGCGTTTCGGGCGTGCGAAATGGTACGTCGTGGCGACAGATTTGTGAGCCCGTCGCGCAACGTCGTTGAGGTCAGGTCAGTACGGATGGCGCATGGCGACCGGCCGATAGCGACCGCTTACCGTGTCTGTCCCCGCCTCCAGCTGGGCAAGCGCGGTCCGATCGACGACGCGGCCGAAGAATCATTCGGCTCGCGATCGGAATGAGAACACACCGTACCGGCCAGAGGTGATCGCGCTCGTTCTTGGTGGAGGTCTTCCGCCGGCCGGTCGGTTCGTTGTACCCGGTTCAAACGCCTTCAACGGATACCCCGCCTCAGCAAGCGGCCACGCCGGCTTCCTGTGCACCGCGGCCACATCTCGGGCCAGCTCGAGTGCTGACGCCATGTACGTCACCGGTTCGACAGCCGGCGCCAGATCGCCCACCCGACGGCGGTCCCGACGCCGCCAGTGATGACGGCGCCAAGCAACCCGCCGGTGGAGCCCAACAGGCCGGATGTCGTCATTCCGAAGACGGCACCGAACACGGCGCAGGCAAGGAGGGTCACGGTAACCTTCATCCCGCGGTTCATTGGCACCGCTCCGTCCCGAGTGGATCTCTAGAATGCATCGGCGAATCGGGTGGCTGAGAAGACGGACCACACGGTGGGTCCAGTTCGTGTGGTGGACTCATGGGGGTCAACGGCGGCTGGCGGTGGGTGGAACCGCATCTAGTGACAATCGCGACGGCGGACGGGACGGCCACCGGTTGAACGAGCAGCCTCATCGGGACTCCTCACAAAGTGACGGTGCGGTAGCGTCGATTCTAGCCCGGCTTGGTCGGTCTGTTCGAACGGTTCAGCCCACGCTGGTCCATTGACACACCGCTCGTGTCTGCTGATCGGATTGCCGACGGTGGACCAATTGCACGACCTCTAGCCGATCGAGCACCGATTGCTGGCCGCTTTCTCGTTCGACGGTGTATGCGGCGACGTCCCCGGTCTGGGTGTCGAGGACCCACATGACCATCGGGTGGTTGTCGCCGGCGGTCGAGAGGTCGACTGGTGAGAAACCGCAACCGCCGACCGGCATGGCGCACGAAATTCCTGCAACGTTGCGCCAGCCGGCGCCTCGCCGGACCCCGTGAAAAGCCGGATCCCACACCGGGGGGTGACGGGCCGGCTTCTTGCACCAGGCCGAGTCCTCGGCTGCCGTCGGCAGGCGCGGGGTGAGGCGATGGACGAGGATCTCGGACTATTGGGTCGGAGCCACACGGTGCAGGCGCTGCGGAGCGCGGTGCGCCGCGTGGCGGAATCTCCATACCCCGCCCTGATCACGGGGGAGAGTGGCAGCGGAAAGGAATTGGTGGCTCGCGCGATTCACCGGCTCAGCCGACGGCCCGACCGCCGCTTCGGTGCCGTCAACTGCGCGGCCTTGACCGATGAGCTCGTCGAAGCGGAGCTGTTCGGCTACGCGCGCGGTGCGTTCACTGGTGCGGTGACCGAACGCGCGGGGCTGTTCGAAGCGTCGGAACGGGGCACGCTCTTTCTCGATGAGGTCGGGGAGCTGTCGACGCGGGCGCAGGCGAAGTTGCTTCGGGCGCTGCAAGACGGGGAGATCCGGCGTGTCGGTGAGAATCTGTCGCGCCGGGTCGACGTGCGAGTCGTGGCCGCCACCAACCGACTGCTCGAGGCCGATGCGTCAGCGGGTCGATTTCGCGAAGACCTCTTGTATCGTCTCGACGTCGTACGAATCGAGGTGCCGGCCCTTCGCGAGCGGGGCGACGATGTGCTCCTGCTCTCTGAGCACTTCTGGCGCCGGGCGCAGTCGCTGACTGGGAGCCGCGGCGCACCCGCGCGCGCGACGCTGCTTGCCCTGGCCCGGTATCACTGGCCGGGCAACGTGCGCCAGTTGGAGAACGTGATCGCCTCGCTCGTAGTGCGCGGCCCCCGTCACGGTGTCGTCGGCCCGGCCACGCTTCCGCCCTGCATCGCCGGAGAGACGGCAGAGGTCGAGACGCTGCAGCAGGCGCGGCTCGGCTTCGAGCGGCGGTATGTCAGCGGGGCGCTGGCCCGGGCGGGCGGTCGTCGCGGGAAGGCGGCCCTGGCGTTGGGTGTGACGCGACAGGGGCTGGCGAAGTTGCTGAAACGGCTGGACCTGGAGGGGCCGCATCGGCACGCTAGCCGAACATCAGGTTGACGATGAACACCGCGCCAAGAATGCCGGCGGTATCGGCCAGCAGACAGGCCGGCACGGTGTGTCGAGTCTCGCGAATGCCGACCGCGCCGTAGTACACCGCGAGTGTATAAAACGTGGTCTCGGTGCTGCCCTGAAACGTGCTGACCATGTAGCCAATCAATGAGTCGGCGCCGTGCACGGTCATCGTCTCCGCCATGACCCCGAACGCCCCCGATCCGGTCAGCGGTCGGAGCAACGCCATC
>JASLOY010000004.1:7495-23323 GCA_030745255.1 Vicinamibacterales bacterium | reverse complement strand
CGCCCAGCGGTGACATCTTCATCACCGAGGGGCACAGCTTCGCCGCCGGCGCCAACCGAGTGACCAAGTACGCGGGTGACGGCACCTTCGTCACATCGTGGGGCGGCACCGGCGCTGGCGCTGGGGAGTTCAACGTGCCGCACACGATCGCGCTCGACTCTCAGGGCCGGTTATTCGTGGGGGACCGCGCCAACAATCGGATCCAGATCTTCGACCAGGCGGGGACGCTCCTCGACGTCTGGTACCAGTTCGGCCGGCCCAGCGGAATCGCGATCGGTGCCGACGACCGGATCTACGTGGCCGATTCCGAGTCGTTCGGCTCCGACAACCCGGGGTGGAAGAAGGGGATTCGCGTCGGGAGCGCGAGGGACGGATCGGTCGAGCACTTCATAGAAGACCTGGAGCCGACGGCCATCGAGCACAGCGGCGCGGAAGGCGTCGGGGTCGACTCGCAAGGGAATGTCTACGGGGCGGTGGTCCGCCGGCGGATGCTCGAGAAGCACGTGCCCAGCGGGGCCAGCGCGAGCGGGCCGAGTGCGAACGCGGCACCGCCGGGCGATCCGGCACCCGCCCACATCGGACACGTGGCTTACGGCTTCGGCGGGGCACCCGGTGGGAGGGGGCTGGCGGCCGCAGCATCGGCGGAAGTGGGCACGATGCTGCTGCACGCGAACTTCGCGGCCGGTGACCTCAGCGACCTATCGGCGATGCAGCGGCACGCCGGGCACGTGCTCCATCTGCTCGAGCCGGAAGTGGGCGGGTCGGCATCAGGGCCCGGGCTCGGCTTCGGGGTGATCCCTGCCGTGGAAACGCTCGTCGACCATCTGGGGCGAGCGGCACGCTCGGCCGGAGCCTCCGAGAACATTCGGACGCACACTGGGCATGTCACGGCGATCGCCACCGGCCTGCTGGCCAATGCGCGGGAGGCCGCTGCCGTCGCGCGGCAGCTCCAAACTGCCACGTCGATCCGGCGCGCCGCTCCAATCGTGGCGCGACTGCGGCTGCTGGCATATCAGATCACCGAGGGCCGCGACCTGGACGGTGACAACCGGCTGTCGTTCGACGGCGAGGCGGGCATGCAGCAGCTCGAGGCGCACCTCTACCTGCTGCTCGAGGGCGAAGGCCTCGCGCGCGAGCTCCACTAGGTTTCCTGGCGAGGCGTTCGGCTGGACGGCGTTGCCTCGGCCTTCACCTGCCATACGCCTCGGCCTTCACCTGCCATACAATGTCGCCATGCCGATGTTGACAGTTGAGGGATCCGGGGCTTTCGAGGTTCCAGAAGGCAAACGACTCGTCCTGGCGCTCGAACAGGATGCCAGGATCGATGTCCTGCATGCCTGTGGCGGCAACGCCCGGTGCACGACCTGCCGTGTGGAGTTCATCGATGGCGAGCCGCGCAAGATGACCGCGGCCGAGAAGTCCGTCCTGAAGGCCAGGGGCCTCACCGGCATCCGCCTGTCGTGCCAGGTGCTCTGTGATCAGGACATGAGCGTCCGGGCGATCAGCCGGCTGGAAGGCTCGGGTCGGCCCGATCCGGGAGGCGCCCCATCGGAGACGATCACCCCACCCGCCGAGTGGGTGTGATGGGCAGATAGCACACAGGTCGCCGCGGCCTCATGTCAACCGTCTGCCAGGTAAGAAACCAGATGCGAATGGTGCTCCGGTTGTTCCTCGGTGTTGCCCTCTCTCTTCTCGTTGCTGGTACGTCCGCCTCGGCGCAGTCGGTCGCCGAGAGCTACACGCCGGTGACCGACGAGATGCTCGTGGACCCGCCCCAGGGCGACTGGCCGATGTGGCGGCGCACGTACGGCCACTGGGGGCACAGTCCGCTGGATCAGATCAACACCTCCAACGTGGGCAGCCTGCGTCTGGCGTGGGCCTGGACCATGGGCCAAGGTCGGCAAGAGACGACGCCGCTCGTGCACGACGGGATGATGTTCCTGGTGCAGGCATGCGACTTCGTCGAGGCGCTCGACGTGCGAGACGGCTCGCGCATCTGGCAGTATCGCCGGGAGCAGGTCGAGCACCCGGCCAACCTGGCCTGCGCCAACCGCAACGGTGCCCTCTACCAGGACAAGCTGTTCATCGCCACCCACGACGCTCATCTGCTGGCCTTGAACGCCCGGACGGGCGACGTCGAATGGGATGTCCAGGTCGGCGACTGGACTATTGGACAGCACTATTCCGGCGGCCCGATGGTGATCAAGGGACGTGTCGTCGCCGGCATGTCCGGCTGCTATCACCTGAACACGCGCTGCTGGGTCTCGGCCCACGACGTCGAGACCGGCGAGCAGGTGTGGCGCACCTACACCATTCCCGGCAAGGGCGAGTTCGGCTACGAGAGTTGGGGCGACGTTGCCGACGAGGATCGGCGGGGCGGCTCGGCCTGGAACTCACCTAGCTACGACCCGGAGCTGAACCTGATCTACACCGGCGTCGGGGTGCCGATTCCGTGGGGGTCGGTGCAGCGCGGCACCGGAGATGGCGACGTCCTTTACACCAACTCGACGCTCGCGCTGGACGCGGACACCGGCGACATCGTCTGGTATTTCCAGCACATCCCCAACGACGAGTGGGACCTCGACCATCCGTTTGCGCGGCTGGTCCTGGAGACCGAGGTCTCCCCTGGCGCCGTCGAGTGGAAGAACAACGCGATCACGCCGGGCGGGCGCCGCAAGATCGTGACCGGCATCCCCGGCAAGACCGGTATCGTCTGGGCGCTGGATGCCGCCACCGGAGCCTTTCTCTGGGCTCAGCCCACCAACCACCAGAACGTCGTGGTCGACATCGACGCGGAGAGTCGCCGCGTCATCCTGAACTCGTCGCTCAAGTTCCCGGAGGTCGGCGAGCCGGTCTTCGTCTGCCCGAGCGCGCTGGGCGGCATCAACTGGCAGGCGACCGCTTACCACCCGGGGACCAACGCGCTGTACGCGCCCTCCAACAACGTCTGCATGAACCTGACGCTCAACCAGTTCCGTGACCGGCCCGGCGCCCACCACGGCTCGGCGCGGATCGCGCAGGAGCCGGCCCCGGACATCGGCGGCCAGATCGGCCAGTTCACCGCCATGGACCTGGCTACGGGCGAGCCGCTGTGGGTGCACCGCCAGCGGGCCGGCATGGGCGGCTCGGTGCTGACCACGGACGGCGGCCTGGTGTTTGTGACCGACGACGCCCGACGCTTCCGCGCCTTCGACGCCCGGAACGGTGACATCCTGTGGGAGCAGCTTCTCAACTCCAGCGCGGGCGGGTTTCCGGTCTCCTACATGCACGACGGCGTACAGTACCTCGCCATCGCCGCGGGCGGCGGCATCAACTTCCGGGGACTCACGCCCGAGATCCGGCAGCCGGGTCGCGGCAACATGCTGTTCGTGTTCCGCCTGCCCTGAGCCGGGCCGGGGCCAGGTCCGATCACGGTTGCTTCTGGGTCGTTTCCTGGCGGTGGACCTGGTCCGAGCCTTCGGTTCATACTTCTCGGATGCGTCTCACCACATCTCGCAGTCTCGCCGCCACTCTGGCGGTGCTGTCCATCGCACACGCGGCCAGCGCCCGGCAGGAGCCCCTCCAAGACCCGATCCCGGAGAGCATCCAGAAAGGAGCACTGGTCGTCGGCACCGAGGAGTTCGTGCGACTGCCGCGCACGTCGGACTCGAGGGAGGGAGGGCAGACCAACCCCGCGTATGCGCGCATCCAGTTTCTGGTGCCTATCCCCGACGGATCCGGCCGACTGGTCATCAACGACCTGCGCGGACTGCTCTACGTAACCGACGAGCGCCGAACGGCACCGTCCGTCTTTCTCGACGTGCGCGAACGCGACATCGGGTTCGACGACTCCATGTTTCCGAACGAGACCGGGCTCGTCAGCGTAGCGTTTCACCCGCAGTTCGGTCAGGCTGGCACGCCCGGGTTCGGCAAGTTCTACACGGCCTACAGCGCCGGCTCTGGCAGCGGCGTGGCGAACTATCTGGATGATGCCGCAGACAGCCACGAGAGCGTGATTCGCGAGTGGACGGTGACCGATCCGCGCGCCGAGGTCTTCAGCGGCACCTCCCGCGAAGTCTTCCGTATCGGTCAGTTCGCCCCGAACCACAACATCGGCACGATTGCGTTCAACCCCTACGCGGTGCCAGGCACGGCGGACTACGGCATGCTCTACGTCTGCCTGGGAGATGGCGGGGCGGCACACGACCCCCAGAACTTCGGCCAGTCAGTCGCGGTGCCGCAGGCAGGCATCATGCGCATCGACCCGCTCGGCGGAAACGGCATGCGGGGCTACGGCATTCCACCGGACAACCCGTTCGTCGGCCAGGATGGCGCAGCTCCCGAAATCTGGGCCTACGGCCTCCGCCATCCACAGCACTTTTCCTGGGACACCGACGGCCGGATGTTCATCGGGGACATCGGCCAGAACCAGATCGAGGAGGTCAATCTCGGCCGGCCCGGCGGCAACTACGGCTGGCGGCTGCGCGAGGGGACGTTTGCCAGCGGCTACGCCGTGGGAAGAGGTCCGGGACCAGTCTACCCGCGACCATCTCGGGACGAGACAGAGCTCGTCTATCCGGTGGCGCAGTACGACCACGACGAGGGCAACGCCGTTGGCGGCGGGTTCGTCTACCGAGGGCAGGCGATTCCCGAGCTAGAGGGCAAGTTCGTCTTCGCCGAGTTCCCGCGGGGACGGTTGCTCGCCATCGACGCGGACGCGCTCGATCCTGAACGCACGGCGGAGATCACGGAGATCCGGTTAGTGATTGAGGGCCGCGAGCAGGACTTGGTGGACGTGGCCGGCTTCCCGAACACCTACGGCCCAGGCAACCGGGTCGACTTGCGCATCGGGTCCGACTCGGCCGGCGAGCTTTATCTGTTGACCAAGGGCGACGGCTGGGTCCGAAAGCTGGTGCCCGCGCCGGCTCGATAGCAGCTCAGGCGGGAGTCAAGCGATACCGCCAGGTTCGCCTCAGAGCTTGACCTGGTTCCCCGATGTGGGCATTCTCGGCACGACGCTCCGGGTCCATCGTTCATGGAGGACGCCATGATTGGTTCACAGGTGAGGGTTGCAATCCGGCACAGCGCCTGGCTGCTTGCCGTGGTGGTTGGTGTGACGGTGCTGACAGGGACCGGTCTGCAAGCAGAGGTCCCGGGGACCGCAACGTTGACTGGGGCGGTCACGGCCTCGCAGCCGTTCCAGGCAGCTCAGGTCTACATTCGCAATCTCGACCAGGGCATCGTGTACATGGTGTACACCAACGGCGGACGCTTTCGTGCCGTGGCCCTGTTTCCCGGAAATTACGAGATCAGCGCGAGCACCAAACATCTCGAGTCGGACGTCCAGACCTTCGCGGTCGAGGCGGGTGGTACCGCCGAGGTGAGCCTCACCATGCGAGCGCTCGAGGCGGCCGCACCGCCGCTGGTGATCCCGTCCGGCCGGACCGCGATGGAGAGCGGCGCGGCTGGACCGTTTGAGTACGCGAGCTACGACGAGCTCTATCCGCCGGGACCGGGACGAGAGGTCGCCGAGCAGGTGTGCATGGTGTGCCACGGCGAGAACTTCTTCCCGACGCGCCCGGGCACCGAGCGGCAGTGGATGTCCCGCATCGACCACATGGTCGGCAGCACGCTCGGGGAGGAGGATCCCACCGCCTACGGGCAGGGGCTGCTCTCCTTCCGGGCGTCCATGTTCCGCTTTGGACGACAGGACCGGGATGACCTCCTGGCGTATGTCGTCAAGAATTTCGGACCCGACAGCAAGCCCCGCCGCGTGCGGATCGAGCGGCAGACGCCAATCGACGAGGCGGCGCTCGGCCAGGCGATGTACATCGAGTACTACCTGCCCATCGACGGCCCGGAAGAGGGAAACAACGATCCGCAGTGGGCCAGGGATCGAGTGAGCCGCTACGGGCAGGACCCCCGGTTCGACGCCGACGGCAACGTCTGGCTCGTAGACCGCGGCATCCCGCATCGGCTGGTCAAGCTGGATCCGCGCACCGGCGAGCAGAAAGAGTGGCTCTACCCCGACCCGCGGAACGGCAACCACGAGATCCTCATCGACCCGACCGGGATGATCTGGTTGCCCGAGCACCGGGGCCGCACGGGCGACAAGGAGAAGCGGCTCCTGGGGTTCAACCCGAAGACGGAGGAGTTCGAGTACCAGATCCCGATGGACCCCGACGATGTCGTGCGCAACCCGACGAAGTTCATGCAGTCGCTGGCCATGGACTCGAAGGGCAACATCTACGTCGGCTGGATCATGGGCGGCGCCCTGAGCAAGTGGGACCGGGCCACCGGCGAGGTGTCGGTGTTCCGGATTCCGACGCCGCACGCTGTTCCCTACGGCGTGGTGGCCGACCGCAACGACAACATCTGGATCGCGCTCTGGAGCGGCGGCAAGATCGTCAAGTTCGACACCTCGAACAACTCCTGGACCGAGTTCACCGCACCCACCTACCCGGCCCATACCCGGCGGCTGAACGTCGATGCCGACAACAACATCTGGTGGGGTATCTATTCGGCCGGGAAACGGCCCGGCAAGCTCGTCAAGCTGGACCAGGCCACCGGCAAGATGACCGAGTGGACCATCCCGCAGCAGAATGCTGAGCCCTACGATGTCGCCGCCGATCCCGAGGGCAACATCTGGGCCGCAGACGTAGGACAGCGCACCGACGGCGAGTACGGGGCCTCGCTCTGGAGGTTCGATCCAAGTAGCGAAAAGTTCACGTTCTATCCAAAACCGCAGCGGCACGCCGACTCGCCCAAGATCCAGGTGACCAGCGAAGGAGCCGTCTGGTACTCGCCGCGCGGAAGCCGTGAGGCACCCGCCTTTGGCGTGCTGTATCCGGACATGGACAAGATCGACTCCCTGGCCGCGTACTACACCTACGGGCCCCCCGGGTATCCGTTCGAGGTGCCTGCCAGAACCTCGGACGGAGGGCAGTAGCGACGGCCAGACTACCCGAGTCACCGTCTGCTTCAGTATCACGGCCAGTTCGTGATCCCAGGAACGAACCGTGTCCCGCCGGGCTCACTTTGTGTCTGCCGATCGGGCGGCTCTGTCGTTCGCGCTGTTGTCGAGGTATTCGAGTCCTTCGAATACATCCGAAAGACTCCGGAGAGCCTGGAGTAGCCCGAACACAATCGCTCCATGATGGACGCCCAGGTGAAGCTCGTCGCCTGACGCCAACTCGCGAAGGGTCTCGGCAAGGCCGGAATAGGCAAACACCAAGCCAACCACGAGATTCAAATACGGGTTCTTGACGATCTGACTGAGCGCCTGCCTCACACTTCCTGGCATGAATGGTCCTCCTTCGCATTTCTGGCCTGCAAATCCGGGCCAGGTCAGTTGCCGGCCGGATGATGCGCCCCAACACGGACGGGTCGCCCCCAAACGCATTGCGCCAGAAGCGGTGGGTGATGACCGCCACCGGTGGCCCCTCGAGAAGATCGTCGGCCGGCTCGAACCACCGGCCAAGAACGGGTGTCAGTCCGAGCACTGGAAGGTAGCCGGATGTGGCGTACTCGACCGACACGGGGACCAGGTTGCCGTTCTCAGCGTCGAGGTAGCCGCCACCGAAGGCACGTGCTCCCACCGTGTCGAACACGTGGTCGTAGTCTGCGATATCGAGGAAGGCTGGGTACGACGTCGCGCTGGCACCACCGCCGTCCTGGTCTTGGAGAATCTCGACCAAGCGATTGGGAGCCTCGAAAGGCGGTGGCTGGAAGAGCACCGCGTTCACGATGCTGAACGCTGCGGTGTTCAAGCCGATCGCCAGAGCGAGGATCGACAGCACGGCGAGGCTGAACAAGGGACTGCGAACCAGCCTTCGCGCCGCGTACGCCAGGTCGGCTAACCAACTTTTCATCCGCCTCCCCAATCCTCGCTCCCCACGTCTCCGGAAGGATGGGGATGTCTCCCGGTCATCCGAGCACTACTGTCCCGCTGGTCTGTAGATGACAGTCTTCCGAACAGCCTGGTCGATGTCTTCCGGGGTCAGCAAGACGCTGGTCCTGACGTTCGTGGCCGCACCAGCCGCACCGGTCGTTACCGAGGCAGCGGCCACGGAGACGTTGTCCGGGGCATCGAGAATCATGTACACGTCATCCGATCCGAATCCGAAGTAGAACGCCTCCAGCGTCCCCCCGACGCTTTCCACGAGCTGCTCAACTGAAGCTCGCCTCTTCGTGCCTCCCTCCTTCAGGAGTCCTCTCATTCCCTCTGCCGTGTACGACGCCTGGATCAGGAACTTCGGCATGTGATGCCTCCACTACGAGCACATGCGAGCAGAGGAGCTTGTCCAGGCTCCAAGGCGGCACCAACCTGTGTGTGAGTGACCGCCGGCCGGGACATCTGCCTCCATGGTCGGATGTCTGTCACCGATTACTCGAGCACATTGATGAGAGCGTACGTGAGCGCCTCTCCCGGCTCCACTACGACCTGGTGCCAAACGCGTGCAGGAACGTGAATCATGTCGCCTTCGGTGACTTGGAATTCCTCAGCGCCCCTGAGCTGTGGCTTCTGCTCCTCGGGGGGGCGACCGTCTATCCAATTCACCCTCTCCCCACCGATGAGAGCCGTTCCCGATCCATCCAAGATGACGTAGATGTCCCACTTGCTGGCATGGATCTCGGGTTGGGTGTAGCCGGCCCGATGGATGATCTGTACGTCGTGACTCCGGTGGTCAGCCCGGGGCAGTGCATTCAGATAGACGAACGGAGTACCCCATATGCCAGGGCCGTCACGCAGCTCCCCCTCGAGCTCGTTCTGAAACTCGGCAAACGCCTCGGCATCCCAATGGACGTATTCGGATGGACGAGGTTCGACCGGGATGCCTTGAAACGGATCCTGCGCGACCACACTCGTGGCAAGGCCCAGACCCGCGAGAACCGTGAGAAAGAATGGAAATCGCATCGGACCACCTCCGATATACGGGGAAAGAAGGACGATAGCCGATGATAGTTCTGTCTCGGGTCTAGCGGAAGGTCCGTTCTTGGATTCCATCCGCCCCGGCCTGGCCTCCACCGCAACGATGGAACGGGATGAGAGCCAGAGGCTGGAGGCCCTGCAAGCGGCAGCTGACAGTCCTGAGAGCGGCAAGCGCTTCAATCGGGGCCAACCGAGGAGGGTCCTCTGGCCCCACTGTGCCGCCGACGGATTCAGTGGCTAACGTCGACTAGGTCGATGATAAGGAAAGTCAACGCTATTGTGCTGAGATGCTCACCACCGGACTCCCATTTTTCGGAACAATGATCGCCACCTCCAGTCGGCTTCGCTCGCATGTCGAGATGCTCGCCGTCGACATCGGCGAGCGCAACGTGTTCCGCCCGGAGGCGTTGCACGCCGCGGCGGACTACATCGACCAACAGTTTCATGGGCAGGGGTACGACGTCGTTCGTCAGGTGTACCGAGCGAAAGGGGTCGAATCGGCGAATCTGGAAGCCACTCGAGGTGGGGATGAGCGGTCGAACGAGATCCTTCTCATCGGCGCGCACTACGACTCGGTCTCCGGCAGTCCGGGCGCTGACGACAATGCCAGTGGTGTCGCAGTGTTGCTGGAGATGAGCCGTCGGTTTCGCGACATCCACACCGAGCGCACGGTCCGCTTCGTGGCGTTCGTCAACGAAGAACCGCCCTTCTTCTATTGGCGTCAGATGGGCAGCATGGTCTACGCGCGCGCGGCTCGCACGCGCGGCGACGATATCCGCCTGATGATGTCCCTGGAGATGCTCGGCTGCTACAGCGACGAGCCGGGAAGTCAGCGCTACCCGCCCCTGTTCCGTTATTTCTATCCCAACCGCGGCAACTTCATCGCGTTGGTGTCCAACCTGCGTTCTCGTCGGATGCTCCGCCGCACTGTCTCACTCTTCAAGCGCCACTCGGACGTCCCCGTCCAGTCCCTTGCCACCCTGTCGATCGTGCCCGGTGTGTCGTGGAGCGATCACCTGTCGTTCTGGCGCTGGGGCTATCCAGCGCTGATGGTCACCGACACGGCATTCTATCGCTATCCCCACTATCACACTGCTGGGGACACGCCCGACAAGATCGACTACGAGACGATGGCTCTCGTGACCGACGGACTGACTAGGGCTATCACTGCACTGGCCACCGCGAGCGACCTGTGAGGCTGACGTCTATCAACTCCAACGCCAGGACCACACACCCTCCGGCTCAGGGTGGCCGAGCGTACGATTCGCTGCCGCGTCGGAATCAGCTCGGTCGCCGCGTGAACTCGCCAACGAGGGGGTGCACCAACTGCTCGAAATCGCGATACTGCATTCGAATCGCGTCGGTGTGCGTTCCTGCCTGGAAGACAATCTCAGGGTTGTGGGTCAGGCTCACGTCGACGAGAACGCGCTGCCCGTAAAACGGTCCCAGCGGCGGCATCGCCCCAAGCTCTGACTCAGGGTAGAGCGACGCGAATTCCCCCTCCCGCGCCAAGCGAACGCTGTCGGTGCCGGCCAGGCGTCGCAGTTGGCTCTCGTCGATCGAGCACGGCGCCGGGAGCACTGCAAGGATCGACTCGTCGCCCGCGAAACAGACAACCGTCTTGGCCCATTCACGTCCTGGAACGTGAGCGGCGGCGGTCTCCTGTTGTGCGGTAAAGGCGGCGGTGTGAGTCAACGTCGAATACCTCACCCCACGCCCGTTGAGGAACTCTTCGATCACACGAGGTACCGACATATCGGGCCTCCTTTCCTGCCACACTGCGAGGCATCCTTGTGCCAATGCCCAACGACGCCGTCTGGACGAGCAGTACTGTGATAGATGAAGGGTGCAAATTCTGGACCGGGATCTTCCAACCCAATCCGCAGAACCGCACGCGAGAGCCGACTCGATTCTTCATTGAGAATCAGGGGTCGGCGTCTGCCCTCGCTCTGGTGACAGGGCGACGTGTCACACCGTCTCACCGCGGATTATTCCTGCCCCGCAGGACGATTCTTCCGGTTGATGGTGCCGTCATCGCCGCGCCCGAAACGCTGGCGAGCGGGGTCGAGCCGACGGCGTCCGAACGGTCCGTGCGTCTCGCGCGGGTTCCCGACGGCGATCTTCAGAAGGTCTCCTGGCAAGCGCGGACGCCACCCTCCATGATGTACTTCGTCGGTGCTCCCCAGGCAGGACGAAGGTCGGAAGACAATAGCCTGTCGAGTCAAAATAAGGCCCGTTGACTCCGGGGCGAGGCACAGCCGTTGTGACGAAAGGAGCGTAACGCCGATTGACCTCGACCGACTATTCGGCTCGGAGCGCCTCGTTGGGATCGAGAAGGGTGGCCCGCCGGGCCGGGAGGAAGGACGCCGTCAGAGCGACGAGCGCCAGCAGCGTCGCCACGCCGCCGAACACGATCGGATCGCGCGCGCTCACTCCGGGGAGCATAGCCGCACCGAAACGGGTCACGCCGAACGCGAGCAGGAGACCTGCGCCGATTCCAGCGCCGGCCAGCAGGACGGCATCACCGAGAATCAGCCGGATCAGATCGGCTGGACGCGCCCCGAGCGCCATCCGCACCGCCAGCTCGTGGCGACGGCTGCCAGCCGCGTGGCTCATCAGGCCATACAGCCCGAGCGCGGCGATCACACTAGCGAGCAGCGCGTAGAAGGCCAGCTGATTGCCAAAGAAGCGGCTCACCCACTGCACGCGAAAGAGCACCGTCTCGAGGTCGACCGCCTCGACAGGAATCCCCGGCACCGACGTCGCCAGCGCCCGCCGGGCCGGACCGGCGAGATCCTGGGGCGAGCGACCGCCGACGACCATGCCGACGGCGATGATCTCTGGGGTCGGGGACCCGCCATAGGGCACGTAGAGCTGCGCCTCCGGCACGGTGCCGACGCTGGTCAGGTCACGACCGTAGTCGACGTCGCCCACCACGCCCACGACCCGCAACCATTCGTTGTCGTCCGCGGAAACGCGGCGCAGCTGACGTTCCAGGGGATCCCCGGCCCCCCAGAGCTCGGTCGCGAGGCTCTCGCTCACGAGCGCCACCTGTCCACCGTCGCGCTTCTCGCTGTCGGTAAACGTCCGTCCGTCGACGATCGGAATGCCCAGCGTCGTCAGGTAGTCGCCCGCGATGGCTTGGACGGTGGCATCAACGTCTTCACCGGGCTGGTAGACTCGCCCCTCGGCGATCAGGCTCCAGCTCCGGGGGCCCGTGCCGGCGGGCAGATCCGTCGTCACCCCGACCGTCTCCACCCCGTCGAGCTGACCCAGCGACGCCAGCACCCTGTCGACCGCCGCCAGCCGTGCGCTCGTCTCGTCGAGCCCGTCGCCGGACAGCTCCAGCGTCGCGGTCATCACCCCGTCGGTGCGATAGCCGCGGTTGACGCTCTGCAGCGCCAGGAAGCTCTTCACCACGAGCAGCGCCGCGATCAGCAGCGCGGTCGAGAGCGCCAACTCGCCCATCACGAGCGCTCGACCGAAGCGCCTGGTGCCGCGTGTACCCGACGACGCACGACCGGACCTGAGCACGTCGACGACGTTGCGGCCCGAGCTCTGCAACACCGGAACCAGTCCGCACGCCACGCCGGCCAGCATAGCAACCGCGAGCGTATAGAGCGCGCCGTTCAGGTTGAGCCCGCCCATCGCGAAGAGATACGGCGGGTCGAGCGGCACCCATGACAGCATCCAGCTCACGCCGAGCACGGCCACCCCCGCGCCCAGTACCCCCGCCAGCAGCGCGAGCAGGATCCCTTCCGTCAGGCTCTGTCTGACCAGCCTCCACCGGTTGGCGCCAATCGCCGTGCGGACCGCCGTCTCGCGCATCCGGGCCGTCGACTGGGCCAGGATCAGACTGGCGACGTTGGCGCACACCACCAGCAGAACGAGGATGCCGGAGGCGAGCGATGCCGTCAGCGCAGTCGTGATCACGTCCGGCACCCACTCGTCCCGCACAGGCATCACGTTGGCCGACCATCCACTGTTCGTCTCGGGGTACTGCTGCTCGAGCTCTGACGCGACGGCGCGCATCTCGGCGCCGGCGGTTTCGATCGTCTCCCCCGAACGGAGCCGGGCGATCACGCCGAGCCAATGTTCCCCACGGTCGCCGCCAAGCATGTCGAGACCGAGGGGCGTCCAGACCTCCGCGAACTCGGGGAACTTGAAGCCAGGCTCCATGACCCCGATGATCTCGTGTGCGGCTCCGTCGAGACGGACGGTCTGACCGACGATGCCGGGATCGGCGTCGAAGCGCCGCTCCCACAGTTGATGGGAGATGAGGGCGACCGCGGCCGGCGAGCCCGGTCGATCGTCCTCCGCGCTGAAGCCGCGCCCCAGGATCGGCTGTCTGCCGAGGGTCGGAAAGAGCGTCGCCGAGACCCGGGTTCCGTCGACCCGGGCCGGCTCGGCGTCGTCACTGAGATTGAAGCGCCGCCGGCTGTAAGCGCCGACTGCTTCGAAAGACCGCCCGCGCTCGATCCAGTCGCTCAGGTTCCGCGGCGAGACGCTGATCTCGAGCCGGCCGAGCGCCGGCTGCGATTCCTTGAGCGCCACTAGGCGCTCCGGCTCGTGGAAGTCAAGCGGTCTCAGCACCCAGGCGTCGAAGGCGGTGAACATCGCCGTGTTCGCACCGATGCCGAGGGCCAGGACGACGACGATGACCAGCGTCCACAGCGGGCGCTTGCGGAACTGGCGGAGGGCAAATTGGACGTCTTGCAGCATGTCCAGTAGGGCAGATCGGCTTCCTTACTCAATATCAACGGATCCTGGCCGGCGAAAGTTCACCGGACCCGGGCCAAACGGTGCCGGAATAGGGGCTCAGAGCGCGGCACGGACTCCGGTTGCGTGTAGCATTCCTTATCGTCCTGCGGCAAGAGGAGCCCCGATGCCTACGACCCTTTCAATCGAGGAGATACTGCTTGGGTCGGCCCCACTGCCGGATCTCGAGGACATCGGCCGCTCGCGTTGCGGCCGGCCGATTGGCGCCTGGCGCGGCGGCCGTGGACCGCTCTCGGTGAGCCTCGTGGCTGGCTGTCACGCCGACGAACCCGTTGGGCCGGCGACCCTCCGAAGACTCTGCGGATGGCTGGCGACCCTCAAGCACGACCCGGCGGTCACCGAGGTGAGCTGGTCTATCGTCCCCCACGCCAACCCCGACGGTGAGGCCGCCAACGCTGTCTGGACCGAGCGCACGCTCGAGGTAGACGATCACCAGGGCGCCGCCGACCGCGGCTTCGAGCTCGCCGCCTACTCGGCCGGCGTCGTCCGCGAGGCGCCGGGTGACGACGTTGAGTTCGGCTTCCCGCGCTCGGCCCGAGACCACGAGCCGCGGCCCGAGAATCGTGCGATCGCAGCCTTCCTGGCCGACGGTGCGCCGTATGCTGTGCACGGTTCACTCCATAGCATGGCCTTCGCGCCTGGGCCGTGGTTCCTCATCGAAACGAGTTGGGCTGACCGCACCACGGCGATGCGAGACCGGCTCCGCGGGCGAGTCAGGGAGATGGGCTACCCCCTGTTCGACCCCGACCGCGGTGGCGAGAAGGGCTTCACCCGGATTGACGAAGGCTTCACCACCCGGCCAGACTCGGGTGCCATGCGCCGCCACTTCCTCCGCCGTGGCGACCCCACGACCGCAGCCCTGTTCCGGCCCAGCTCGATGGAGCACGTGCGCTCGCTTGGCGACGACCCGCTGACCTTCGTCTCCGAGATGCCGCTCTTCCTGTTACCGCCGCCGGGAGCCCGGCGCGACTGCCCCGACCCCGCGTCCGGGACCGAGGGCCGAGTCGCCTTCCACCACTGGCTGGCGGAGCTGCTGGCCGGCCGATCGACCGCCGAGGCCGCCAGCGCCGCCGCCCTCCATGGCATTCGGCCGATGCCGATCCGCGATCAGGCGCGGTTGCAGCTCGAGTTCGTGGACGCCGCCCTCGCCGCCGCGCGGAGTCGGTGATCCGGCTCGAGCGCGGCTCGCGCCCAGTGACCTCGAGGCTCGCCTCCACCGTCTCCAGACCGCGGCCCTCCCGGCAGTCGACATGCGTGGGCGACAAACGCGTTCCATGAGCCCTCTTTGGGGAGATCATTTCATCGCGTTGCATCGATCGGTTGAACCGACCGGGCATTTTCGGCCGACCGGACGTCGCCGCCAGCGTTGGGCGAGCCGCAGAATCAACACGAGCGGTGCCAGGATCATGCCGCCAAACACGTTGGTGGCCGGGCTGCTGGCCAGCGCACGCACCAAGCCGGCGCCTGTCGGCCTGTCATCCACCAGGTAGGTCCAGGTCGACGACGGCCCCACCAGCCCCTCCGCTTCCCAGTCGACCCCATCTGCCGTGATGGTGATCCGTTCGAAGGCCGCTGCCACGTCGTCGTCGACCAGCGCGGTCAATTCGCCGAACGCCTCGCCGGCCCGCCGGTAAAACTCGGTGAGCGGGTTGCGCCCCGGCTCATACGGGTGCAGGTTGGGCGCCAGCGTGAACGAATGCACCGCATCCCGGAGCCACCTCAGATACGCGACGTGGTCGCTCCAGTGCCGGTCGATCATCAACAGCGTCAATCGCTGTTCGATAGCCCGCAGGTCTCGCGCATCCAGCATCGACCGTGCCTCGTGGTAGCGAGCGGAACAGCGAGACTCGAGCAGCGTCAGCTCGGCCTTGTCGTCGATTCCAGCGAGCACCCGCCGACGCCGAGCCTGGATCTCGTGCCGCTGCGTCTCGGCCAGGGCCGCGTACCTCCACAGCCGCTGCCGAGTGTCGAAGTTCTCACCGTCGATGATCCGCTGCGCCCGGTCGATCTCCCGGCGCAGAACCGGGTTCTCGACGGGATCGGATTGCATCTCGGGCAGGTGCCTCGCGCCGATTAGCCTCCGCACACCGAACCGCTCGATCAGCGGATCCTCGAGACTGACGAAGAACCGTGACGAG
>JASLOY010000004.1:0-7485 GCA_030745255.1 Vicinamibacterales bacterium | reverse complement strand
GGATCGAGGAGTAGGAGAGGTTGAAGCGGCTGGTGACGGCCTCCGGCTTGCCGGCGAAGAGCCGCTCGAGGGGAGCCTCGAGCAGGTCCCGGTCGCCCAGCACGCAGTAGACCTGGCCCTTGGTGTCGATCCCCTGCCGTCCGGCGCGCCCGCGCAGCTGCTGGTCGACCCGGAGACTCTCGTGCCGATTGGTACCGAGCACGGCGAGGCCTCCGAGATCAGCCACCTCGTCGTGGCGCTGTTTGTCACGCCCGCCCAGTCGGATGTCAGTCCCCCGCCCCGCCATGTTGGTCGAGATCGTCACCGCGCCTACCGCGCCCGCATCGGCCACGATCTCCGCCTCTTGCTCGTCCTCCCTGGCGTTGAGGACACGACACGCCACACCGGCGGCGCGCACCAGACCGGCGAGCCGCTCGGACTCCACGACGGATCTCGTCCACCAGGGCTTGCTCTTTCGCCTGACGGTCTGTGAAGACGAGATCCGGATGATCGAGGCGCTGACACGGCCGATGTGTTGGAATGACGACCACCGACAGGTCATAGAACGCGTCGAGCTCTTCGGCTGACGGCTGCGCGGTCGCGGTCATCCCACACAACCGTGGATACGACCGAAGGAAGTGCTGGACGGTGATCGAGTTCAGGATGCGCCCCTCTCGTCTTACCCGCAGACCCTCCTTCGCCTCGGTCGCGCCGTGCAGTCCATCGGGCCACTGACGACGGTCCGCCACCCGTCCCGTGAAATCGTCGACCAGCTCGACCGCTCCGTGCCGCACGATATAGTCGACGTCACGCGCGAGGAGGAACTCGGCGTGCAGAGCATTCTGCAGGTCCGCCAGCACCGCGATGTTGCGTGTGTCGTGTAACGCCCCGACACGCAAACGCGATTCAACGCGCCCAATGCCAATCTCGGTCAAGAAGACGTTCCGCCCGTGCTCGTCCCGCTCCACATCAATCCCGACCCGCAGCTCACGCACCAGCGCTGCCATCTGGGCGGCGTCCGGTCCCGGCCCGTCAACCGTGCCGGCGATCACGAGTGGAATTCTGGCCTCATCGACCAGCAGCGAGTCCGCCTCGTCGACCAGGGCGAACTGGAAGGGCCGATGGACCAGCGTGCTCCCATCCAGCGCCAGCCCATCGCGGAGCAGGTCGAAGCCCGCCTCCTTCGCCGTCAGATAGGTCACATCACACCGATACGCGTCACGCCGCTCCGCGGCGCTCATCCCCTCCTGCACCGTGCCGACCGACAGTCCCAGCCGTTCGTAGATCGGGCCCATCCAGCGCGCATCCCGCCGCGCCAGATAGTCGTTCACGGTCAGCACGTGCGCGCCCCCACCGGTCAGGGCGTTGAGTGCCACCGGCGCAACGGCCGCCAAGGTCTTCCCCTCCCCCGTCTGCATCTCGACGATGTGGCCCGCATGCAGCGCGAGCCCTGCGATCAGCTGCTCATCGAATGGATGGAGCCCGAGCACACGCCGAGACAGCTCACCGACCAGAGCGAACCACTTCTCGGTGACCTCGTCGAGTGCCGTGCCGCCGCTGACACGCGCCCGCAGGTCGGCGCCCCAGCACCCCAGGCGCTCGTCGCTGGCGGTGCCCACCTCGAGCGTGTGGCGTTTGATTGCCTCGAGCCGGGTGCGATACACGGTGAGGTCGTGCCTGATCGTCGAGCCGCGCGCCCATGCCACAGCCCTGCTGATTCCGGTGGCCATGATGCTGATCCTGCGCTCTACCCCGTTCGCCCCGTCATGACACGACGGAATAGCCCCATATCGACCACACGGAGCTCCGAGGCGTAGAGTGTCGTCAACTCGGTCAGATACCCCTGATACGCGCGGTACCGTACGAGGTCGGCACGTGCCGACAGCTGTGGCAAGCCCGCCGCAGCCAGCGACCTGGCTGTCTGGAGTATCGCCGTCAGGTCCGCGTCCGGCGCCCCGATCGCCCCGCCGGCCTGCGCCAAGCGTGCTTGACGCGCCAATGCCGCCGGTGTGGCGGCACCCGCGAGCCGGGCCTCCGCAAGCCGCTCGAGCTGCCGCACCCGCTCCTGCTGTCGCTCCACGAGCCGCAACACGCTGAAGGCGTCGGCGTACACTGCATCGTTCATTACAGGGCGGCCCCAGACTGTCAACGCGTCGACCGCGTCGAACCACTCGTCGAGTGACGGCCCCAGGCTGCCTTCAGGGGGAAGCTCCAGCAGCCGGTCCAGCACCACGTTGGCCATCGACACAAGCGCGCGCTTGAACTCGAACCTGCGGCCGTCCACGGTCGGGTCGCCCCGGACGACCTGCAGGTTCAGCAACATTGCGGCGAACCCAGCCGGTGTCAGGACAAACCGACGGGTGCGGCCGGTGCCACGACCGACCAGCTGTTCGCGCGCTACCAGGGCGGCCGCCGCGCGGTTCACGCGCTGGAAGTAGATGGCCCCGACCGGCATGCCCACCCCCAGCCGCCCGAGCTGGCGCTCGAGGTCCGCGCGACTCAGCCCTTCCTCCGATAGCCAGGGTTGCGTCAACAACAGAATGGCCAGCTCGAGGTTGGTCAGCCAGCAGCACCAGGGCGCCGCAGGGGTCACAATCTCGGGGTGATCCAGTAGAAACGCGGGGCTCAGGTCATCAACAACCATGGAGATATAGTACATATGTATTTACATATGTCAATATAAAAGTATAGACACTCAGGGAACACAATGAACGGCACGTGCCGGCGTCTCTGCGACGCCCCTTCGACCTCCTCGAGCGCCGACAGGCTCAGCTCGAAGTCCACCGTCTCGTCCAGCAGTGCAGGCGCGAACCAGGGCAGCAGGATCGCCGCCGCCAGAATGCCGCCGGTGGCCAAAATGGGCAGAAACGCGGTCGCCCCCAGATGCAGGGCGCGATCCCGGTGTGACACCGCCGCGGAGCCACGAACCAGGGCGGCGGCGGCACACGTTCGATCTCTTCGGTGCCGTACACGTAGACCGTGTTGGGATGGCTGACGGCCGCCGCCAGGCGACCCTCGCGCAGGAACCGATCGCGGTCGGCCTCATCGGCCAGCGACCGCAGCAGGATCTTGAGCGCGAGCCGGCGACCGCTCTCCAGGTCCTCTGCCTCGTAGACCTCGCCCATGCCGCCCCGGCCGAGCAGGCGCTCGATGCGGTAGCGTCCGAAGCGTTGTCCGGGGGTCAGGTGGGGAGCCGCGCTGTCCGGCGCGCCGCGCGTTGCGGTCGGCATGACGGTACGCGTGGCATCAGGATCGTCGGACGGCGACCGCAGTTGGCCGTCAGGCTCAGGCTCTTCCATCTCGGTCGATGAACGAACCTTGGTTCCCTGACGGGGATGAGCGCAAGACCGCCTGGGGACACCGCGACGTCGGATGAGCCAGAAGGTACCTCTGAGCTCTACGGACCCGATGTCCGGGAGTCGGGAACCTTCGCGTGCAACTGCCACCACAGGAGGACGGGGAAGAGGAGGCGTGGACGGTCGGGCGGCCGTCCTGACCGCACGACTTGCCGGTGATTGTCACGGCGGCATTTCGATCCGGCGTGGTCGACGCCGTGGCCGCGCGACGGCACGCGGCAGGACATCATCTTCTTCGGCCGCCAATTGATGATGTCGCGGTCCCGCACAAACAACGGGCCGAGCCTGTAAGGGCTCGGCCCGGTCTTCCTGTCGTGTGCGCGGACGGGCGTCCTAGACGCTCATCGGTTCGTCACGGATCGACCGCTTCACCAGGTTCTTCAACAGGTTCACCTTGAACCCGTTGTGCGTCAGCGGCGACACGCCCTGGATCGCGATGTTGCCCGCGCGTTCGGCGAGCTGTTCGTTGCGCGCCTGCCCGCGTAGGGCGTCCTCGACCGCGGTCAACCGGACAGGGGTCGGGGCCACCCCGTTCACCACCACCCGCGCGTCCTGGATGGTGCCGCCACTGTCCTGGATCGCCGTGGCCACGTTGACCAGCGGGAAATCCCACGTGTCACGGTCCCGGACCTTCTCGAAATAGACGCGCGCACCGGCCCACGTCGACGGGACCCGGATCGCCGTCAGCAGGTCTTCCGGCTCCAGCACCGTCATCCGCTCGATGTCGATTTCCGGTCCGACGAAGTAGTCCTCCGCCGCCACCACCCGCTCGGAGGCGCCACGTCGCACCACCATCTCCGCCTCGAGCGCCACCAGCACCGGCGCCGTGTCCGACGGGTTCACCGCCACGCACCGGCTCGCCCCCAGGATGCAATGCTCCCGGTTCATCGCCGTTGGCGGGCTCGCGTAACAGATGTTGCCGCCCGCCCGGTAGCAGGTCCAGCCGTCCCGGTAATACCAGCAGCGCGTATCCTGCGACACGTTGCCGCCGATCGTGCCCTGGTTCCGGATCTGCGGCGATGCCGCCGACCGCGCCGCATAGGCCAGGGCCGGGAACTGCGACCTTACGTCCGGGTGATTGATCACGTCGGTCAAGCGGGCCATCGCGCCGAGCTCGACCCCGCCTCCGGTCGACCGGATCTCCCTCAGCGACTCGACCCCCCCGAGGTCGACGACCACCCGCGGCCGCTTCACCCGGTCCTTGAACCAGTCGAGCGTGTCGAGCCCGCCTGCATACACCCACGCATCCGACCCGTGCGCCGCCAGCAACGCCAGGGCGTCGTCCGCGCTGGTCGGCTGGAACAGCTCGAGTTGAGGTATTACGTCGCGAATCACTGCCATGGTTATCGCCTCCTCTTCCTCAAACGTGCGGTGTCAGCCGATCATGGCCAAGCGGCGCCTGCTCTAGCTGCGTCAGAATCATGTCTCGTGTCACCGGTGTGCGGAAGAAATCGCCGTCTTCCTGCCCAAGCGCATCGGCGATGGCGTTGACGACGGCGCCCGATGCGGCACCCTGCGCCGCCTCGCCGATTCCCTTTGCACCGAGCGGGTTGAACGGGTCCGGGAGATCCGCAGCTACCCACCGCATCGGCTGCTCGTGCGGCACGTCGAGGATACCCGGTGGCCGGTTGCTGTAGAACTTCCTGGCGACCAGCAGTCCCCAGCGTCGGTCGTAGACCCATTTCTGGCTCAGGGCAATGGAGAAGCCCTGAATAGCGCCGCCGAACACCTGCGCCCCGAAGTTCCTGGGGTGGATGATTGTGCCGGCATCGCATCCCGCTGCATAGTCGACTAGCCTGATAGTGCCGGTCTCGACGTCCACTTCGACCTCGGCGAAGCCGGCGACGAACGACATCCGCCGGCCCCCTTCCTCGAAGTTGTCCTTCGCGACCCCCATGAGCCCCTGCCCGGCCAGCGCCGTGGCAGACGCCGTGGTCATCCCGTTGATGTCCTCCGGCAGCTCGTGGCCGTCGTATCTGCCGCCGAGCTCGATCGCCCGCTGCGCCGCCCTGGCGAAACTCAACCCCTGCGACCGATTGCCCCGGCGATAGACCCGCTCGCCGCCCACTTCGTAGTCGCTCGCCGACCCGCCCAGGTCACGTGCCGCGATCTCCTGCAGCTTCTGGCGCGCGTCGAGCACCGCGGCCCAGTTCGACCGCGTGTGGGCGTGGGCGGTGGAGCTGCCGCCCTGCGAACAGCTCCAAGGCAGGTGCCGGCTCGTGTCTCCCCAGGCGACCTCGCACTTCTCCCACGGCATGTCCATGCCTTCGGCCGCCGGTCGCATCATGTCGAAGGTCGACCCGGTGCCCAGGGGGCCGACACCGGACTGGATGTACATCCGGCCGTCCGGCTTGATGACAAACAGCCCGTCGACGCCGGAGGCACCGGCAGAGAAGGTGCTCAGCGCGACGCCGATGCCGGTCACCGTCGAGCCGTTGCGCTGGCCGCTGCGCTGGACCCGCTCACTCCAGTTGAAGAGCTCGGCGCCCTTGTCGATCGCCTCCTTGACGAACGCGCTCGACACGATGCTCCGCTGACCGGTCCGCCCCACAGCGCCGAATTGGGCCTGGCCTTCCGGTGCGTTGATCTTCAACACCTCGACCTGGTCGAGCCCGAGCTGCTTCGCCGCCTTCTGGATGATCGGCGAGAGCATCGTCATCGACTGCTCGCCACCCGGCGCACGCTGCGCGCCACGCGGCGGCGTGTTGGTGTACACGCCGGTGCCCCGCAGACGCATCGCCACCGGCTGATAGGCCAGCGACCCGATCGACCCGAGGTTCATGTGGTCCCCGGACCGCCCGTACGGGCCGCCATCGCCGATGGTGTGGACGTCCAGCGCAGTAATCCGGCCATCGCGCCGCATCCCGAGCTTGATCCGCGCCTGCACACCGGGACGCGCTTTTCCGAACGAGGTCTCGTCACGCCGGGTGACCCGCATCATCACCGGCTTGCCGATCTTCTTCGACAGCAGGATCGGGATCTGCGCCTGGAGGTACCCGCTGCCCTTGCTGCCGAACCCGCCCCCGGTGAACTCGTTGATGAGCACCACGTCGGCCGGCTCGACACCCGCGAACCGGGCCATCGGACCGACACTGCGGGCCGTGCTCTGGACCGACGGGTAGACGTAGACTTTCCCGCCGTCCCAGTAGGCCATGGTGGACCGGCTCTCGAGACACTGGTGCGACAGCGACTGGTGGTAGGAGTGCTCCTCGACGATGGTGTCCGCTTCGGCGAACCCCGCCTCGAGGTCGCCATACGCCCACTCGGCGCCAGCCTCGGCCTCCATCGGAATCTCGCCGGGCGCCAGCCCGGCCATGTCGGCCTCGGTCCACTTGATCTCGCCCAACTCCCGACCACGCATGGTGTTGCCATCGGTACGTGCGTTCGGCCCGTCCGGACGAAGACTGTCGAGCGGGTCGAGCACGAATGGCAACGGTTCCAGGTCGATGCGAATCAGCTCGACCGCCGAGGCCGCCGTCTCCTCGTCGACCGCCGCCACGGCGACAATCGGCTCACCCTCGTAACGCGGCTCCATGGTCAGCGCCGCCTCATTCGGCTCATTCCCTTCCGGCAGATCGTCGGCAGTCAGGATGCCTTCGACGCCCGGCAGCGCCTCGGCCGCGCTGGTGTCGAGCGACCGCACCCGCGCGTGCGGCATCGGGCTGACCAGCAGCTTGACGAAGACCATGCCTTCGGCCCGATGGTCCTCCGCGTATCTGGAACGGCCGGTGACCTTCGCGTACATGTCCGGTGTGCTGTAATCCTTCCCGAGCAGTTTGTACTCAGCCATGTCAGGCCCCCCGCGTGATTTCCGCCGCCCGCATCACGGACGTCAGGATCTTGTCGTAGTCGGCGCACCGACACAGGTTACCCGAGAGCCACTCGGCCGCTTCTTTCCGAGTCGGACTCGTGTTCTCGTTGAGCAACGCGACCGTGTTCATGATGAACCCGGACATGCAGAACGCACACTGGAAGCCCTGCTCCTCCAGAACCGCCTGCTGCATCGGATGCAGCGTGCCGTCCTCTGCCTCGAGCCCCTCGATCGTGGTCAGCTCGCGGCCCCGCACCGAATGCGTCAGCACAGAACAGGAGTACTGCGCCACGCCATCGATCAGCACCGTGCGGGCGCCGCCTTCGGCGCGGTCGCACC
>JASLOY010000049.1:5251-12745 GCA_030745255.1 Vicinamibacterales bacterium | reverse complement strand
CGGAGGCCGGGCGAACGACGGCACCGCGTACTGGCTCGAGGCGGGGCTCGATGCGCCCGGACCCTAGGACAACATGGAGCAGCGATCCTACGCCGAACGCTGCATCCTCAGCTTCGGTTCGACCTCGGGCCCCCCGATGCTGCCGTCGCTCTACAACAACCACAAGCGGATCGTGCAATCCGAGGACATCGTGCTGATCCTCATCGAGATGGTGCACGACGCCCGCATCGTCCGGATGAACGGCGATCACGATCCTCCCGAGATCAAGAAATGGTTGGGCGACTCGATCGGCTGGTGGGAGGGCGACACCCTGGTCGTCGAGACGAGCAACTTCGTGGATCGCCCGGCGTTCGGGCGAGGCAGCGGGAACATGACGGTGACCGAGCGCTTCAGAATGGAGAGTGCCGACACGCTGATCTACAGCTTCACCGTCGAGGACCCCACGGTGTGGACGCGGTCATTTACCGGCGAATATGCGTGGCCGCGGAGCGACAACAAGGTGTTCGAGTATGCCTGTCACGAGGCGAACTACGCGCTGGAGGGCATCATGCACGGCGCTCGGCTGCTCGAGGCGGTGTTCCGCGGCGAAGAGCCCGAAGGAGTCGTCAACCCGACCCGGTAGCTGGCGATCGGCCCTGGCATCGTACGACCGCGATCGCATGAGCGAGACGCTGTGCGTGTGACTGGCTATCGAACGATGGAGATGCCGGCTTGCGAGAGCGATGTCCGCTGCGCGCGCTCGAGGTCGACGAGCGCCTTCTGGTGGTCAAGGATCGCGCGTAGCTCCGTGTCCCGCGCTGTGGCCAGATCCCGCTGCGCCTGGACGACGAAGAAGTTCGTCGGCAGGCCGGCGTCGAGCCTGCTCTGCTCGACGGCCAGCCGTTCCTCGGCGAGCTTGCGAGCCGCGGTCGCCGCCTCGATCGGGCGGGAGCCCGTCTGAATCGCCGGCGCATCGAGCTCGATCGGCTGCCCATCGAGTGCCGGCGCGTCGACCGGGTTCAACGTTGCGGCCCAGTAGGCGTCGTCGGTGCCCCGGACGATGAGCCGCTTCAGTGCGAGCTCGGCGGTGGCGACGTCCAGCTGCGCTTGCACCAGTCTCTGCCGGCGCGCCGCCGCCTCGGCCCGCGCTTGCACGGTCTGGATCTCGGTCATGGTGCCGGCTTCCACGCGGGCCGCGTTGTCACGGACGAGAGTCTCGGCCTGCTCGAGCCGCTGTTGCTGCGCCGCGAGGGTTTGCGTCGCATGGACCAGGTCCCAGTAGGCGTGCTGCACCGCGGCGACCGTGTTGGCCATGGTCTGCTGCAGGTCGATGTCTGCGATGTCCCGATTGATCCGCGTGACCTGGATCAGCTGGCGGTTCGGCCGCTCGACGGCGATGTCGGCGTTCCGCTCGAGCGCGCGCGCAATGGCGTCCTGTAGCGCCAGGTCGGTCTGGGCGCCGTTGCCCTGGCTCTGCGCGCCGGCGGTGACGGCCAGCGTGAGCAATGGGATGCTGACCAGGTGACAATATCGAACGCTCCGCATTACCGTAGGGCTCCCGCGTGACGATGCGCCTGGGTAGCGACCCAGCGGCCGTGGCGCCTCACGGGAAGGTCGCACATTCCACGCAGAAGTGCAAAGCAAGTCCCACGGCATGCCCACCGACGAGGCGAGCAGATCCTCCACATCACGGAGATTGAGCCCGAACCTGTAATCCGACGTGTATCCGAAGCACCCTTCGGGATCAGAGACCACAGCGGGAACCGCGGTCTGGATTTGGGGTGATGTAGAACGAGTGGACGTTCAGGTCGCTACGACCACCAGCCTCATGGACTGAGACTTGGGCCACGCCGAGCAGTGCGGCCGCGAAAGTCCGGGGCGCACACCTGCGAGGGTCGGGAAGGGCCGCTGTGGGTGCCGATCGCCGATCTCGCGTAGTAGACTCGGGCGAGCTGATTCTGACGGGACATCCAGTTTGGCCGCTCCAGGCTGCATCAGGCTTGGCCCAGGAGGTTGCACGATGAGTGTTCGAGTGCTCGCGGCGGCGGTTACTGCGGTCACGCTGGCGGTGCCGTCCCTCTCGGTGGCGCAGGCGCCGGCCGGGTCGGATGACGGCTGGACCGTGCCCCGGACGGCGGACGGCCGCCCGGTTCTGCAGGGGGTCTGGGACTACCGCACCATCACCCCGCTAGAACGTCCGGAGTCGCTGGCCGGCCGCGACTTCCTGACCCCCGAGGAGGTGGCCGACCTCGAGGCACGGGCGCTGGAGCGCAACACGGACGAGGCCCGTCCCGCTGACGCCGCCCGCGACGTCAGCGGCGCCTACAACGACTTCTGGTGGGATCGGGGGCAGAAGGTGGTGCCGACCGGACGCACCTCACTGATCGTGGACCCACCGGACGGGCGGATTCCGCACGTCGACCGGGCGCGGAGCACGCGGCGGACGCCGCGGGGGTACGACGGTCCGGAGTCGCGCAATCTCTGGGAGCGTTGTCTGACCCGCGCGTTGCCCCGGCTGTCCGGAGCCTACAACAACAACTTCCAGATCGTGCAGTCGGCCGGCGTCGTCGCCATCATCAACGAGATGATTCACGAGGTGCGGCTGATTCCGATCAATAGTGGTCCCCACGCCGACCCGAAGATCCGCCAGTGGGCCGGCGATTCCCGGGGGCACTGGGAGGGCGACACGCTCGTCGTCGACACCACCAACTTCAGCGACAAGACCAGCTTCCGCGGCTCAGGGGAAAACCTGCATCTGGTCGAGCGGTTCACGCGCATCAGTGACAACACCCTGCTCTACGAGTTCACGGTCGACGACCCGACCACCTGGAGCCGGCCCTGGAGCGCCGAGTTCCCGATCGCCAAGAACGAGGCCCTGATCTACGAGTACGCGTGCCACGAGGGCAACTACGGGATGACGAACCTGCTACGGGGCGCCCGCGTCCAGGAGCGTGAGGCGCTCCTCGGGTCACGCTGAGACTAGTCTGGCTACGAGGTCCGTTCGGTTCCGGCACCGGAAATCGCGGATGTCCGGGTCGAGGCTCCGACATCCGCGCTGGCGGAAGAGTGCGGTACAACGGTGCCGCGAGCGGCGCAAGCACCACAAAGCTGACAGCGAGACTCCTTGTGTATGGGTAGAATGCGCAGCAGGAGGGCAAGCCATGAAGCACGTTAGGATTAGGCCGAACCGGCGACAGCTCCTACAGATGGGGGCGGCGGTGGGTGGAAGCCTGGTGGCCGGGCGGGAGGCGCTCACCCTCGCGGCGACGCCACGATCACTCGGCGAGCCTGTGGGTCCATACGGCGAGCGGTCGCCCTTTGAGACGTCGGTTCGCTGGCGGCGGCAGTCGCAGACGTCGGAAACCGGCGCGAGTTTCACGCCCATCCAGGACTCGGTCGGCATCCTCACCCCTTCGGCGCTCCACTACGAGCGGCATCACGCGGGCATTCCGCCGATCGATCCCGCGACGCATCGCGTGATCATCCACGGTATGGTGGATCGTCCGCTCTCGCTGTCGATGGACGATATTCGGCGCCTGCCGTCAGTGACGCGCATCCTGGCGCTCGAATGCGGTGGAAACAGCGCCGGTGAGTGGAGGGCCAGGGGCGGGGCGGACGTCCAGCGAAGCCACGGTCTCCTCAGCGGCAGCGAGTGGACTGGTGTCCCACTGTCGCTGCTGCTCGCCGAGGTAGGCGTCCGGTCGGACGCGTCGTGGATCATTGCCGAAGGCGGCGACGCGTGCCGGATGATGCGCAGCATTCCGCTGGCGAAGGCGATGGAAGACTCCCTCCTCGCGTACGGCCAGAACGGCGAGGCCATGCGCCCCGCGCAGGGGTACCCGCTGCGGTTGCTCAATCCCGGGTGGGAAGGCAACACCAGCGTGAAATGGCTGCGCAGTCTGAAGGTCACCGACCAGCCGTACATGGCGCGCGACGAGACGTCCAAGTACTCGGACCTCATGGCGGACGGCACTACGAGGCTCTTCACGTATGCGATGGAGGCGAAGTCGGTCATCACGTTTCCATCCGGCGGACAGACGCTGCCGGCGCGCGGCCTGTGCGAGCTGACCGGACTGGCCTGGTCTGGACTCGGGCGGATCGAACGCGTGGAGGTGACGACCGACGGCGGACGAACCTGGGTCGACGCGGAGCTGCAGGAGCCGCGGCTGCCGCAGGCTCTCACCCGGTTCCGCCTGCCGTGGCGGTTCGACGGGCAGGAGGCGCGCATTGCGTCGCGCGCCGTCGACTCCACCGGCTACGTGCAGCCGACGCGCCAGGCGCTCATCGCGGTCCGCGGGATGAACTCGATCTACCACTACAACGGCATCAAGGTCTGGCAGGTCCGCGCCGACGGGAGCGTGACGAATGCTGAAGCTTAGCAGCCCTTGGCAAAAGTCCCGCTGCATTCGACCGGCGCTGAATCCCGCCGATCTGCGTTGTTCATCGGTCGAATACTGCCGGTATTCTCCCTCTTCTCGCCTTGTTCGGCGGGCCCAGCGCCGGTCTCGGTGCGACGCGGGACTTTCACCACGGGCTGCTCGTGGACGGACCGCTGCCGTGGTCGTCGTCGCCGTGGCGGCGGCGTTTGCCACGCTGTCGGCGCAGGCGCCTCGACACTCCGTGGGGCGGCCACCGACGCCGGAGGAAATGCGAGATCTGGGTTCGGCCATCGCACCCGATGGCACCGGCCTGCCGGACGGGTCGGGGACGGTCGGGGCGGGACGCGAGCTCTTTGCCGCGCAGTGCGCACGGTGTCATGGACCCGATGGCGAGGGAGACGTCGGGGCGAGACTGGTCGGCGGGGAGGGCACGCTGGCCACACCTCGCCCCCTCAAGACGGTCGGCAGCTTCTGGCCATACGCGACGACGCTGTGGGATTACGTCAACCGGGCGATGCCGTTCGACCGCCCGGGCCTGCTCGAGCCATCAGAGGTGTACGCCGCGGTCGCCTATGTGCTCAATCTGAATGGCATCATCGACGAGGATCTCGTGATAGACGCGAAGAGCCTTCCCAACGTGAAGATGCCGAACCGCGACGGGTTCCTCGCCGACCCACGGCCGGATGTCCGATAGTGTGCGAGCTCCCCTTCCGATGGCAGTTCAGGGGAGGGCCAACGCGACCCACTCGGGGTCATGGTCTCTGGCGCCAACCGAGACGACGATATACTGCTTGCCATCGAACATGTAGGTCATCGGGCCGCCGGTGGTGCCGGCCGGCAGCTCGGTTTCCCAGAGCACAGCTCCCGTCCTCTTGTCGTAGGCGCGGAATTTGTCGCCCCACCGCCAGGACTGGTCCTGCTCCGGGTCCGTCGTCTCGCCCTCGCCGCGAATGGTGCCGATGATGGCGTCGCTCCCCTCGCCAATCAGGAGCAGGGTCTTCGTGACGAGCGGCGCCGGGCGGTTGGGGGTCCCGAGCGGCGGGAGGTCGATGTCCCGCAGGAGCGGATGGTTCCGTGGCCCGTCCCCGTTCGCCGCCATCCAGGCCAGCTCGCCGCGATGGAGGTCGAGCGCCGTGATCCGGCCATAGGGCGGCTTGGTGATCGGCAGCCCGTGCGGTCGCGGGGTGCCGACCCTCTGCCCTTCGCCCCGGGGTGTGGCCCAGGCCAGGGTGGCGTCGGGGTCCGACGTCGTCGGGGCGACGCTCCACACTGTCGGCATGGTGTGAGAGACCGCGTAGTAGATCCCGGTCTCGGGGTCGAACGCCCCGGTGTGCCAGTTCCCGGCGCCCCATCCACCGGGCGCGGTCAGTGTCCCCAGCTTGCCGTCCGGGTCGTCGCTGCGGGGCCATGGTGGGGTGAACAGCGGGCCGAGGACGAGCGACTCGACCGCCTCGAGCGCGGCGGCGTGCAACGCCGGTGTGAAGTCGATCAGGTCATCCTCGGTGATGCCCTGCAGGTCGAACGGCGGGGGCTTGGTGGGGAACGGCTGTGTCGACGAGGTCCGCTCGCCCGGCACGATCGACTGCGGCACCTTGCGCTCCTCGATCGGCCACACCGGCTCGCCGGTCTCCCGGTCGAACACATACAGGAACGCGGTCTTGCTCGGTTGCATGACCGCCTTGATGACCCGGCCATCGACCGTGATGTCGCCGAGCGTGGGCGGACCAACGGTGTCGTACTCCCAGACATCGTGGTGGACCATCTGGAAATGCCATACACGCGCGCCTGTCTTCGCGTCGAGCGCCACCAAACTGTCGGAGAACAGGTTGTCGCCAGGCCGGTGCCCGCCATAGACCATCCCCGTCGGCGCCGACAGCGGCACGTAGACAAACCCGAGCGCTTCATCGGCCGTCAGACAGCACCACGAGCCTAGGTCGCCCGAGTAATCCGCCGACCCGTCACCCCAGGTGTCGGCGCCGAACTCTCCGGGGCGGGGAACCACGTGGAAGCTCCACAGCAGCTCGCCGGTGCGCACATCGAAGCCGCGGACATCCTCGGGCGCCGCCTCCCTGATGACACCACCATCGCCGGCGCCTCCGGTGGTGCCGGCCACGACCACGACGTCGCCGACGACGATCGGTCCGCCCGTCCAGCTGAAGCGATTCGCGAGCGGCCGGTCCCAGTGAAGGCCGACGCGACCCTGGTCGGACAGACCGAAGCTCGGATAGCGGCGGCCGGTCTTCAGGTTCAGCGCGTAGAGATACTCGCCCCGAACCAGGAACAGCCGCTGGTCGGTGCCGTCGGTCCAGTAGTCCACGCCGCGCGTGCTGCGCCCTACCACCTCCTCCATGGTGGCGGCGAGCGGCGGCTGTCGCCAGACGGTCTCCCCGGTCGCCGGGTCGAACGCGTCGACCAGCCCCAGCGCGTTCGGCGCGTAGAGCACGCCGTCAATCATCAGCGGTGTCGACTTCAGATACGCGTCTGGTTGCAGGTCGGGGAAGGCTACCCGCAACTCGGGGTCCACCGCGGGACGGCGCCAGACGATCCGAAGCTCTTTCACGTTGTCGCGATCGATCTGGTCGAGCGGGGAGTAGCGCGTGAACGCCTTGTCGCCGCCGAAGTAGAGCCACTCACCTGCGGGCGCCTGGGCTCCTACCATCACGGCGCCCAGCACCCACAGCACGACGACGGCGGATCGCCGGACATCCCGCATGTTGTGATCCTTTCCGCAGGCGTCTGAGGCGCTTCCCAAGCCCCCGGTCCCCGGCTTGTATGAAGGAAATACCGGCGAAGCTCTCCAGCCTCTCCGGCCTTCTGTCGAGCGTTTTCCCTATGGCAGCCCCAGAGCGACCCATTCTGCCGGATAGTCTTCTCCGCCGATCGGAACGACGATGTATTGCGCGCCCTCGTGCAGATAGGTCATCGGACCGCCGGTCGTGCCCGTCGGCAGGTTTGTCTCCCACAGAACGTTGCCGGTCGCTTTGTCGTATGCGCGGAACGCCGAGCCCCACATGTTGGGCTGGATGCCGCCGAACACGTTGCCGCCCTCGCCGATGAAGAGCAGCGTCGCGGTCACCAGGGCCACCGGACGACTGGCGACCCCGAGCGGCGGCAGGTCGAGCCCGCGTAGCGCCTC
>JASLOY010000049.1:0-5241 GCA_030745255.1 Vicinamibacterales bacterium | reverse complement strand
GCGCCTCGTGATCGCGGATGCCGCCCCCGTTGGCCACCTGCCACGCGTGCTCGCCGCGGGTGAGATCGATCGCCGTTATCCGGCCCCACGGCGGTTTGATGAGCGGGATGCCATCTGGATATGGCGCGTCCCGGTTGGGGCTGTAGTACGCCATCTCGGTGTCGGGCTGGCCGGACGCGTCGGCGAGCCGATACACCCGCGGGACGACATGCGAGAACGCATAGTAGAGACCGGTCTCCGGGTCGAAGGCGCCGGTGTTCCAGTTGCCGGAGCCCCAGGAGCCCGGCAACGCGAGCGTGCCGTGCGTTCCACCCGGCTCGTCGCTGACGACCGACGGCGGGGTGAAGATTGGACCGATGACGAAGGTGTCGACGACCTCGCGCGCCCGCGCCGCCAGCTCGGGTGTGAAGTCGATGAGGTCGTCCAGGGTCACGCCATGGTGGGCGAACGGCGGCGGTTTGGTTGGAAACGGCTGGGTGGGCGACGCCTGCTCGCCCGGCACGGTGGACGGCGGCACCGGCCGTTCCTCAATTGGCCAGACTGGTTGGCCGGTCTCCCGATCGAAGACATACAGGAAGCCGGTCTTGCTCGGCTGCATGACCGCCCGGATCCGGCGGCCGTCGACCGTGATCTCCCCTAGCGTCGGCGGCCCGATCGTGTCGTACTCCCACAGGTCGTGATGCACCATCTGAAAGTGCCAAACACGCTCACCGGTCTCGGCGTTCAGCGCGACGAGACTGTTCGAGAACAGGTTGTCCCCCGGCCGGTGCCCGCCGTAGTAGGCGGCGGTGGGCGCGGTGAGCGGGACATAGACGTAGCCGAGCTCCAGGTCGGCGCTGAGACAGCACCAGGCTCCCAGATCACCCGACTCGGTGAGGGAGCCGGCGCCCCAGGTCTCGGCCCCGAATTCCCCTGCCTGCGGGACGACATGGAACGTCCAACGCAACCGGCCGGTCCGCGCGTCGTAGCCACGCACGTTCTCGGGGGCGCTATCTTTCCACCGCACGCCACTGTCGCCGGCGCCGTCGACGGTGCCTGCCACCACGACAACGTCACCCACGACGATCGGGCTGGACCCGCCGTTGGCGCGACGCGCCCCCTCGGGTGTCAGATCAACGCGCCCGCCGTCGCCAAAGGCCTGAATCGGCCGGCCCGTGTCGGCGTCGAGTGCGTAGAGGTGAGTGTTGCGCAACGAGAGGATGCGCCGGTCCGACCCATCGGTCCAGTAGGCGACGCCGTACGCGGCACGGCCCGCCACCCCCTCCAGCGTCGGGGTCAGCGGTCGCTGCATCCAGACTGTCTCGCCGGTGCCCGGGTCGAACGCCTCGACCAACCCGACCGCGTTCGACGCATACAGGACGCCATCGATCAGGATCGGGGTCGACCGAAGATAGTTGGACGACCGCAACTCGGGGAATGCCCGCGTGAACACGGCGTCGACCGCCGGTCGGCGCCACAGGATTTGCAGGTCTGCGACGTTGTGCCGGTCGATCTGGTCGATCGCGGCGTATCGGGTGAAGGCAGGGGTACCGCCGAAATAGGACCAGTCGGCGGGTGCGCCGGCGGCCTCATTCTGGGCCGAGACCGACACCGGCGACAACGTCGCGACACCGACCAGCAACAGGCCCCGGGCACACCGCGCGGCGGCTCGCATCTGAGCGACTGGGCGTTGTCGTGCCCCTGAAGCTGGCGAAGCCCACCAGCCTGCTTCTGCCTCCTGCCTTCTTGTGCACGACGTCAGCTGCTCGGATAATCGGGTGCGGCCTTGATCTCCGCGATCTGCCATAAGTGCCGCCGGTCATGCAGCGGGATGTAGGGCAGCCACTGGTAGGCGTTCAGGATTCCGAATGCCGGCCGGTGATGCTCGAGGGTGTGGGCCCTCAACCCGGGATTTCCGGTTTGCCTGCCCCACATGGCACGTTCATACACCCGATCGCAGCCGCCAGCGCCAAGCTGACGATGGCTCAACGTGGGATGTAGGCCTGGCCGACCAGAAGGCTCGGATCGGCGTCCGGCTTCGGGACGAATTTCTGGATCCGGCCGTTCTGATTGTCTGCCGCGTACAGGTTGCCGTCCGAGTCTACCCCGATCGAGTGCATCTCGCGGACCCAGTGGGGAGACTCCTGGTCCGGTGCATACCATGTATAGACCGGGTTTCCCTCCAGGTCGAATTGCCTGAGCCTCGGGGGCCCGACATCCGACACGAACACGCGGTCACCGCTCACGATGATGTCGAGTGCTAGAGCTCCGGTTGGAATCTCTCCCATGTAGGAGTAGTCCGACTGGTTGAAGATCTGGACGCGGTTGTTGTCGCGGTCAGCAACCAAGATTCTGCCACCGGGCGCCATCGCGATGCTGTGCACGATTTGGAACTCACCCGGGCCGTCTCCGGGTCTACCGAACTCTGTCTGGTAGTTCCAGTCGGCATCGAGGACCATGACTCGCGAGTTCTCGTAACCGTCCGCGATCAGAACCCGCCCGTCTGGCAGGAACCCGACGTCCTGCGGCAGCCCGAAGTGCGTCTCGTCGGTTCCGCTGACGTTCCTCTCACCAAATGTCCTCAGAAGTTCCTTGCCGTCGTTGGACAACACAAAGATCTGATGTGCGGTCTCGTGCACGATCCAGATGCGCCGCTCCGGATCGTACGGGCTGACACGGATCCGGTGTGGCCCGGGTCCCTCCGAGCCCTCGAAGAGGTAGTCCCACTGATCCCAGACTTCGATGAGGTTGCCGTCGCGGTCGAGGACGTAGATGCAGTTCTGCCAGGTACGGCCGCGGCCACTGAGCACGTTCCATAACGGGCCCGCCCAGCCGTCGAACTCTGGTGGCACAGGGTCGGGCAGGCGAGTCTCGCCTCGTTGCAGAACGATGATCCGGTCCGGAGACTCTGCGTAAACGCCCGAGTTGCCACCGAATGCGAAGCCCTCACCCGCGAACGGCTTCGCCCAGCCCTCGACAACGTCGTAGGGGATCGGGCCGGTCGGCCCGATGTCTTGAGACGAGATCGGAGCGGCCAACAGGCCGATCGAGACGATGAGCGTGAGAGTACGGATGGACAGGCGCATCAGCGTCGCTCCGTGAAAAAGGCCCTTTTTAGCCCGGGCGATTCGTCCTTGGGCAAGCTACTCTACACCAATCCGCGTCAGTTGGCCAAGACTCGACTAGGTCGCGCGCGCAGTTCTCTTGCTCACCCTGGCGATCTGGCGGGCCAGCCAGCTCGGCCGTCGGTTCTGTTGCATCCAGTCCTGCTCGAGGAGGTCCTTGCTCGCGAAGAAGCTCGGCTGCTTGTGTCCTTCGACCACAAGGAAGCGCAGCTGCGCGGCCACCCCAATTTCCTGCTTCGCTTGTTCCTTCTTGATTCGCCTGGAGGTCTGATCGTCGCGTGCCTTGATCGCGGCGAGTTCCTCGTCAAACAGACGCTGGACCTGTTCTGGAAGCCCAGGTGTGTTCTGGACTCGTTCCTCGCAAGCCCCGATCATCGCCTCGGGCCCAGGCAGCCGAGGGTCGCGAAACTCTCCCGGGACGAGCTCCATGGCGATGAGCTGGTTCCAATCGAACCGTTCGAGCAGGAGCTCGGCGCAGCAGCGCCGCTGTTCGAGGTTGGACTGACCGCGCTCGATCTTCTCCTCCAGCTCGGCGCGAAAGTCTGCCTCGAGCTCAGCCTCCTGCCCGTCTCGATGCACCGCCAGCAGCTTCTTCTTCAGGGTCCCCAGGTCCTTGTAGTACCCCAGGCAGTTGACGAACTTCTGATGGTCCGTGAATCGCGCCGCCGAAATCTTGATGTTCACCCAGCCGAGCAATTTGTCATACAGGTTCGCGAGGCCGACGGACTTGCCTGTCTGGGTGTCGAACAGGGTCGAGCGCAGAATGGCAGTGGGTGAGAGGGCGATGAGCACTGCGGGAATGAAGCGGTCCCACACGACCTGGCCGCTTTCGCACAGGTAGACGTAGAGTGCTCCGACCAGCGCGCCGTTGAACAGGCAGAAGCCGATCGAGTACCGATTCATTACGTGCCGGGCGCGGCCCTGGTATGCGCGGGTAATGTCGAAATAGCTCAGCACGACGGTGAAGCCGAGGATCATGGCCAGGTGCAAGAACGGCCACCATCCGTAGGTCCCGTGCAGCAATCCAACCTTGGCCTTGACTCGAGGGTAGACCGGTGGAGTCTCCCCCAACTCGACCGCGGAGACCTGCTGGGCACCGTTCAGCCGGAAGAGCGCCACGTCCGTGCCGGTGAACAGCGTCGTGCGGTCCGGCGTGTCATCTGGGGCAGGAGGAAGACGCTCGACGCCTCGCTGCCAGCCACGAATGAGATCCCGGAGGCGCCGGGGCTCGGCCTCGACGTTCGTCGCCCCGAGCCGTGCCACTGCCGCCAGGGCGAGGCGCATGGTGTCGTGCGCCAGACCGAGGGCATCGGTCAGTGTCGGGCCCGCGTTGTGTGAGGCGTCAAATAGAAGTGGACCAAGTGAGGCTCTGAATTAAGAGAGACTTTGCAGCCCGGGGAGGAGGTCCCCATGAGTCACGCAAAGTCAGCGGACGGGGTCGTTCGGGAGATTCGGCGGAAGACGCGGCGGCGGTTCTCCGCGGAGGAGAAGATTCGGATCGTGCTTGAGGGCCTGCGGGGCGAAGAGAGCATCGCCGCGCTGTGTCGCCGCGAAGGGCTCAATCCGAATCTCTACTACCGGTGGAGCAAGGAGTTTCTCGAGGCGGGCAAGAAACGGCTGCTCGGCGACACGACGCGTGAAGCAACGTCGACCGAGGTTGCGGGCCTGCGCCAAGACGTGGCCGAGTTGAAGCAGGTGGTGGCCGAGCTGGTGCTGGAGAACCGCCTGCTCAAAAAAAGCGTGACGGGCTCCGACTCGGAGGCCGCTACATGAGACGGACCACAGCCGAGAAGCTCGAGCTGATCCGGCTCGTGGAGGGCTCGGACCTGTCCGTGCGGCAGACCCTGCGTGAGTTGCGGCTCAATCGGTCGACCTTCTACGCGTGGTATCGCCGCTACACACAGCGGGGGCGGGCGGGACTCGAGCCGCAGCCCGGCGCCGGCCGGCGGGTCTGGAACCGCATTCCCCCGCGGGTGCGGCAGCGCGTCGTCGACGGCGCCTTGGCCGACCCCGAGCAGTCCCCCCGCGAGCTGGCGTGGCACTTGACCGACCGCGACGGGCATTTTCTCTCGGAATCGAGCGTCTATCGCATCCTCAAGGCCTACGACCTCGTCCCCAGTCCCGCCTACGTGGTGCT
>JASLOY010000499.1 GCA_030745255.1 Vicinamibacterales bacterium | reverse complement strand
GTCGAACAGAGCCAGGGCCGCCGAGTTAGTCGGATCTGGCTCGAACCGGAGGTCAACATCCACCCGGCTGCCGCCGCCGCCATCCCAACCTTCGATGCCGTCATCATCGGGCCGGGCAGTTTCTATACGAGCCTGGTTCCGATCTTGCTGCCGAATGGTGTGCGCGAGGCCGTCGCGGCCGTGGACGGGCCGATTGTGCTGGTCACCAATCTGCTCACCGAGGGGCGAGGGATGAAGGGCTTTACGGTCGCAGCCGCCGTTACGCGCATCGGTGAGGCGATCGGCCGTCGGGTTGACGTCGTGATCGTCAACACCGGCAACCCGGGCGACGAGTCACTGGCCCGCTACGCCGCCGAGCACAAAGAACCGCTCCCGGTCGGTGACGTGCCGGATGGCTGCGAGGTGGTCACCGGCGAGTTCTGGCGGGGCGAGTTCGCCCGGCATGCTCGACGTCGGCTGGCCTACGCCGTGTGGGGTGTGCTGTCGCAGCGGTTGCTGCGATGACGGCCCGGAGGCTCCCGCGCCGGCACGGTTAATTGGACGGAACCAGCCACGAGCAATATGTAGTGTCCTGACCTCGAGGTTCGATACATAATTTCCGGGCGGGGCATCCCGCCTGCCGGCGTTGCTCCTCGGTCACAAATGTCCAATTTGCTCCCTCGTCGCGCCTTGCCAGCCGGGCGCCGCGCGCCGGGACTCATGCACCGAACCTCGAGGCCAGAACACTAGCCATGCTGACGGCGGTCCTGCTGTATCTGTCCATCCTGGTGCTCGTCGGCACGGTCCGGAGCCGCCGGGTGAAGACCGGCGACGATTTCCTCGTGGCGGGACGCACGCTGCCGGCCCGTGTGCTGGTGTTCACGCTGTTGGCCACCTGGATCGGGTCGGGGAGCCTCTTCGGTGGGGCCGGGCTGGGCTACCGGGCCGGGTTTCCGGCGTTGTGGCAGTCGGCCGGAGCCTGGGTCGGTATCGCGCTGGTTTACTTCATCGCGCCGCGCGTTCGGCGCATCGCGCAGTATACGGTTCCCGATATTCTCGAGCTGCGCTACGGCCCGCTGGCCCGGGTGCTGGGCACGGTGACCACGGTGCTCGCATACGCGACGATCGCCGCCTATCAGTTCCGTGGCGGCGGCCGGTTGCTCGGGCTGATCGCCGGCGTCGACCCGGACACCGGCGCGCTGATCACGATGGTCTTCTGCGTGGTGTTCACGTCGTTGGCCGGCATGCTCTCGATCGCCTACCTCGATGTCGGCAACGGCATCCTGATGACGGTCGGCGTGATGCTGGCGGTCGTGTTCATGGTCGGGGACGCGGGGGGGCTGGCCGTGTCACTGGCGGCGCTCAGACCGGATCAGGTGTCGCTGTTCGGGACGCTGGGGCCGCAGGCGTCGCTTGCGCTGTTTCTGCCGACGATGTTCCTGCTGCTTGGCGAAGCGAACATGTATCAGAAGTTCTTCTCGGCGCGCGACGAGCGGACGGCGCGGCGAGCGGTTGTCTTCTGGATCGTGGGCACGATTGTGGTCGAGACTCTGATCGATTCAACCGGTGTGCTGGCCAGCACGATCCTGCCCGGTCTGACCGCTGTCCAGTCGGAGGAGATTGTCATTCGGGTCGCGACCGACGTGCTGCCGGATTTCTTGGGGGTGGTGCTGGTGTGCGGTGCGGCCGCCATTATCGTCTCCACAGCCAACAGCTTTCTCCTGACACCGGCGACGAACCTGATTCGCGACGTCTATCAGCGTTTCATCGATCCGGGGGTCACCGGCCGACAGGTCATCGTCTATACCCGCGTCATCGTCGCCGTGTTGGGTGTGTTCGGCTATGTGGCCGGCAAGTTCTTCCCGACCATATTGGCGATGGCGTTGTGGGCCTACACGATGTACGGCGCCGGCATCACGCCGGCGTTGCTGGGCGCACTGTTGTGGCGTCGCGCGACGCGACTTGGTGGCGTGGCGTCGATTCTGGTTGGCATGCTCACGACGCTGGCCTGGGAGATCGCGGGACTGACGCGTGGCGTCGATGGCACTCCGGTCTACCCGCTCGGCCTCGAGACCGCCTATCCGGCGCTGGCGCTGTCGATCGCCACGCTCGTCGTGGTCAGTCTCACCACCCCGGCGCAAAGCGACGAGGAGGTCGCCGCGCTGTATGCGGGGAGCCCGTGAGCGCGCGGTTTTCGCGCGATACTTCGATGCGGGTCACGCTGGTCGCCACCTACGAGCTTGGGCGACAGCCTTTCGGACTGGCGTCTCCAGCCGCCTGGCTGCGCGACGCGGGGATCGACGTCACGACGGTCGACCTGTCCCGCGAGCCGTTTCGTCCAGAGGCGTTCGACACCGATCTGGTCGCCTTCCATCTTCCGATGCACACGGCCACACGGTTGGCGGTGCCGGTCATCCGTCGGGTGCACGCGCTGTACCCGATGGCGACGCTGTGTTGCTATGGTCTCTATGCGCCGCCGAACGAGCCGGTGCTGCGAGACCTCGGTGTCGAGCATGTGCTGGGTGGGGAGTTCGAGCAGGCGCTGGTCGAGGTGGCTTCGGCTGATGGCGGCGTGGCGGCTGGTCGTTCGGCACACGGCGACCTGCCACGACTGCGGTTCCGGGTGCCGGAACGCCGTGGTCTTCCGTCGCTCGATCGATACGCGTCGTTGCGCACGCCGACCGGCGATTGCCGTGTCGTGGGCTACACCGAGGCCAGTCGCGGGTGCAAGTACCGGTGCCGGCATTGCCCGGTGGTGCCGGTCTATGAGGGCCGCTTCCGTGCCGTGCCGCGCGACGTCGTGCTCGCCGATGTGCGCGCGCAGGTCGAGGCGGGTGCACGACACATCACATTCGGCGACCCTGATTTTTTCAACGGCATCGCGCATGCCATTGCAATTGTCGAGGCGTGCGCGGACCAATTTCCCGGCCTCAGCTACGATGTGACGATCAAGGTCGAGCATCTCCGGCGTTACGACGACGAGCTGGCCGTGCTGCGGGACACCGGCTGCCTGTTCGTTGTCACGGCGGTCGAGTCGATCGACGACGCCGTGCTGGGCTGGCTCGACAAAGGGCACACGCGTGCCGACTTCGAGGCGGTGGTCGACCGGTGCCGGCAGATCGGGTTGACGCTGGCTCCGACCTTTATCCCGTTCACGCCGTGGACAACGCTGGTCGGCTACCACGAGCTGCTGCGAACGATTGACGCGCTGGACCTGGTGGAACAGGTGGCGCCGATACAGCTGACGCTGCGGCTCCTGA
>JASLOY010000498.1 GCA_030745255.1 Vicinamibacterales bacterium | reverse complement strand
CGGACCGAGGGTCGAGGTCAGATGCGTCTGCATGCCGACCTCGACCTGTTGCAGCAAGACCGGCACGCTGAAGGTATTGGCCTGCGCCTGATCGCGGGTGGCCAGAAACGCAAGGAAGACGGCGACCACGAAGACGTCCGCCATCGACCACTTGCCGATCAGGTCGACCAGCCGCACCAGCCACCTCTTGACCGCCTGCTTCGTCACGTAGATCGACGCCAGCAGCATCGACCCCTTCGTCACCGGGACGATGATGCTGAACAGCAGAATCAGGAACGACACGAGATGGTCGTCCGAGCGCCACAGCTCTCGCACCGTACCGAGAATGGACCGGGTTTGCTCGTAGACCGTCACTTCGATTGGCTCGGGGATGATTGATGCTTCGACCTGGGTCGTGATTGTGACGCTGTAGATTGGCAGCGTCACCCCCGGAACCAGTAGGACGAAGTTCAGCAGGGTCAGCACCACGTGCAGGCGGGTCACGACGCCTGGCCGCCTTTGCGGATAGCCTCGATCTTCTTGTCGCGCGACGAGGCAAACTGCCCGAGGTCCCGGCGATGGTTGGCCTCGAGCTCCTGGCGCGCCTCCGGATCGAGGGTAGCCACCAGTTTCGACCGAAAAAGAATCTCCGCCTCCGCCACCTTTGCCTCGTGATCGCGTCGCGCGTCCGCAATCGACTCCTTTTGCTCATCCGTCAGGGGGGTCGACCCAGCGCCCTCGGCGTCGGCCGCCGCATCCTGCTGCTTCAGCCGCTCCATCACCAGCTCGATGGCACTTTTAGGGGGCTCTGTCGACACGTGCAATCCCTTCAGAAATTGACGGCATCACGCCGTCGCCGGCCGCGAATGGACCCCATCCTATCGTTGAGACGACGACGGTTCAACGGGATAGCGTCGGCGACGCGGCATTGGGTCAGGTTGTGGGGCGGCCGCGCACCTGATGAGCGAACATCGGCCGGGGGCCGAATCAGCTTGACTCCCGCTCGGGTCTTCCGCATATGCTTACAGATGTATACCGGCGTCGCCTCTGGCGACGTCAATCGCGTGGCATGTGCTGCGCACCCACGTAGTCGGCAGTACCCGGTAGGACCGAGCTCCGACGATCAACATGCAGGAAGAAGATGGCAAACACGGGAACGGTCAAGTGGTTCAACGATAGCAAAGGGTTCGGGTTCCTAACTCGCGACGACGGGGAAAAGGACGTCTTTGTGCACTACTCTGCCCTTCAGGGCGAAGGCTTCAAGAGCCTCACCGAGGGTGAGCGGGTGGAGTTCGACGTGGTGCAGGGGCTGAAGGGCCCGGCCGCGGAAAACGTCGTCAAGCTCGGTAGCTGACGCGCGTCCAACACACGGTTGGGACAGCCGCTGTCCCGCATGGCAAGGTAGCTCCGCTCCGACCTGGTGACCGGATTTCCGGCACGCCAGGTCGGGCGGAGCTTTGTCTTTTGGTGTCGGAGGCGCCGTCGTCCGACTCCACCCCACCATAGCCCTCATCCTCAGAAAGTAGGATCGGCAGAGCATGCGGACCATCTCGCGCCGGACGATGCTCCAGACGCTTGCCGCGCAGGCACTCGCCGTTGGGGTCGCCCGCGGACAGACCGTTCGGCACCAAACACCGAAGCCGCTGTCACCTGACGCTGTGACCCATGGCTGGCCCTCATTTCTGGGCCCCACCCACAACGCCGTTTCGAGCGAAACGCACCTCAGCCGGGACCTGCCTCCCCCATTGGTCTGGGAACTGGAAAAAGGCACAGGCTACACCTCCCCAGCGATTGCCGGCGACCAGCTGATGTTCTTCCACCGCGTCGACGACCGGGAGGTGGTCGCATGCCTGCACGCCGAGACCGGAGAGCCCCGCTGGCAGTACCGCTATGGCACCGCATACCGCGATCGGTACGGCTATAACAACGGTCCGCGGTCGAGCCCGGTCATTGACCAGGAACGTGTCTTCACCTTGGGCGCCGAGGGCAAGCTGCACTGCTTCGAGCTGGGCACCGGCGAGGGTCTCTGGAGCCGCGACCTGCGGGCCGAGTATGACGTCCGGCAGGATTTCTTCGGCACCGCGTCGACGCCGCTCGCCGAGAATGGGCTGCTGATCGTGATGGTCGGCGCACCGGGTGGCCCCACCGTGGTGGCATTCGACCAGGCGACCGGGCGCGAAGTGTGGCGGGCCGGCGAGTGGGGCCCGAGCTACGCCTCGCCCGTGCCGGCGACCCTCCACGGCGAGCGGCGGGTCGTGGTGTTTGCCGGTGGCGAATCGACGCCTCCGTCCGGAGGCCTGCTCTCGATCGACCCCGACAACGGTGAGATAGACTTCGCGTTTCCCTTCCGCAGCCGCACCTACGAGTCGGTCAACGCTGCTTGCCCGGTGGTCTTCGACGATACCGTGTTCATCTCGGCCAGTTATCGCACCGGCGGCGCCCTAGTGCGCGCATTGCCCGATTTCACCCACGAGGTGGTCTGGACCACGCAGGACTTCGCGCTGCATTTCAACACGCCGATTCACAAGGGCGGGTATCTCTATGGGTTCGACGGACGAAACCAGGGCGACGCGTCGTTGGCCTGTATCGACGCCGCCGACGGCACCGTGGTCTGGCGCGAGGCCCCTCAGTGGACGGAAACCTTCGAGCAGGGTGGCCGACAGCGACAGGCGATCGTAGGTACCGCCAGGGGGTCGTTGCTTGCGGCCGACGGCGAGTTCCTTGCCCTCGGCGAGCTCGGTCATCTCTTGTGGCTGGATCTGACCCCGGATGGCTACCGCGAGGTGTCCCGGGCTTGGCTGACCGCGGCGCAAGAGTCCTGGACGCTGCCGGTGCTCAGCCGCGGCCTGCTCTATGTCATGCAGAACACCCGCGACATCCTCACCGGCGCCAGCCCGCGGCTTCTCTGCTACGACCTCCGAGCATAGACAAACTCTCGGCGGGCCGGCAACCGCCAGTCTTCACCCACAAACGCACGACAGGCCGCTCACCCGCAAGATACCGCGTTACACTGGGAACATCAGTCGGTGTGCGAGGGAAGGGCGAGAGACATCATGGGTGACACCACGAACGTCAGCAACAGCCTGACCATCCGCGTGCAGTTCAAGAACGACAGCGGCATGCTGGGGCGCCTGGCTTCGGAGGTCGGGCGGCTCGGCGGCGACATCGGCGCCGTGGACCTCGTGTCTGTCGGCGACGGCATCATGGTGCGCGACCTGACGATCAACTGCCGCGACGATGAGCACGCCAACACGCTGGTCGAC
>JASLOY010000497.1 GCA_030745255.1 Vicinamibacterales bacterium | reverse complement strand
ACCGGAAATCAATGGGAGCCACGGACACTTCGACCGAGCAGCCCTCGTCGGGGGTGTAGCTGTCGAGCAGCGCTCCGGCTTGAAGGGGGTGACGACCCGTCTGTCAACGCCTCACTGCTGTTCGCACTTGTCGAAGGATGAGGTAGCGAGCTGGATCGTGATGGCGTAGTTATCAATCGCGGATTGTGTGGCCTCCGCGCTCCCGTATGGCCACGCTGCGAAGCAGTCACTCAAGGCGCTTGCCTTGGTTGCCGTCCCCCAAGCCAAGGACGCGAGGCGAATTAGAATTGCCGGGGGACTGCCGGCAGAGACCATGAGGGATCTGCGGCGCCGGTCATCAAAGACCCAACGCCGCGGCCACCTCCGCCGCGATGCCCGCAGCTTGCCGTTGGGCGTCTCCCTCGGACTGGCTGCGTATGCGGTTCTGCGAGACGAGCCTGAACGGGGCATCGGGCCAGTGCTTGCGAATCTGCCGCTCGACTGCCAGCCCTCCCGCAATGACCACCTTCGGATTGAGGACGTCTAGTTGTCGTCGAGTGAACATCCAGTCGGCGTCGTACATCCCCACGGTCGGCGGCCGATTCTCACTTGTCTGATTCTTGACGAGGTTCAGATAAGCGACGTGGTTCTCGTTCAACGAGATTCGACTGAGGACAGGCTCGACCCACTTCCACCAGACGGTCCAGTAAGGCAGGTCACCCGTCTGCCACGTCCGGTGAAAGTCGGCGTACGCCGAAACCGTCCCCTCGTCGCGCCAGGCCCTCAGCAGAGGGTCCCAAACTCTATGCCGCTTTTCCCAGAAGGCGTCAGCTCCGACGCCCGGATTCTGGCCGACGACCACTAGTCCCGTGTAGTCGCCGCCAAGGAACCCTGGTTGTGCGTACGCCAACGCCGGAGGTGAGGGTGCAACCCTGGAAGCGTCCTTCCCGTAGTGCGCGGTCCAGTCGCACCGAAGTATCTCTTGCCCGAGCGACACGAAATCCGCTAGCGGCCGCTTGTTCGTAGGCATTTGCTCCTCCTAGATCAGACGCAACGTACGACGACGATCCTCGCGAGTAAATACCGATTTCCGTGCTCCGGCATGCGGGCCGCTCGATCGGAGCCTGCCCCGCTTTCCCGTCCGCTACTGGCCCGAATGGCTCTCGCCGGGACTGGCAGCCCTGTACACGGGTCTCAGCACGTCCACGCTCCAGCGTCACGGTGACGCGAGCAGCATTGAAGTTGTAAGGACGCCTGGCCGGCACCGCCGGTACTCACGGGCCTCGCTCGACCGGTGGCTGGAACGGCGTGCGCGAATATTAGAGCAAACTGCTGCGATTATGCCCATCGTTCGCGGGCGACAGAGAAGGGCCGCCCCCCCCGGGGGGCGGCCCTTGATGCACGCCGCGCTATTGCACGCCGCGCTACTAGTCGATCGGGCCGGTGCGCGATACGCCACCCGTCGCGGTGGGGTGCCAGTCGAACGCCAGGTAGCCGACGTAGTGGCCGTTGATGGCCGCGAGATCGGCGTACCCCTCTGCCTCGACCACCATCACCCCGGGAACCTCGCCACCGGTCGGGTTCCATGACCCGATCAACGAGCAGGTCTCGGGCAAGATCGACGGGAGTTCGCGTATCTTTTCCAGGAACTCATCCGAAAAGTTCTGCCCGGTACGCCGGGCCTGATCGGCGTCGGCCGCGGTGGGCGTACCAGCGGCCGGCCGATAGTACCCCACGAACGTGATTGCCATCTGTCTTCTTCTCTCTTTTGCTGCGGTCACGGCCGTGACGGTCGCCCCGACCGGACCGCCATACTAGTGCCCGCCATCACGCCTGTCCATGCGAAACACGGCCGAAAGGAGGCCGAAGGGCGAGCGCCGTCCGCTCAGACCTCGTAGCGGGCGAAGTCCTCGGCCAGGGTGAGGCCGTCGATGCCCGAGACGTCGGGGGCTGAGCGAGGATCGGAGCGGGCGCTTGATCTCGTCGTGCGGGAGGCTGACGCGATCACCGGTGGGCGTGGCGCAATTGAAGGTTCGATTCGCGCGCGACTTGCCTTCGAAGAGGGTGTCGTTTCCGTGGTCGGCCTCTGGACAGGTGGCACGCTCTCGGTTTGCTTTGGGGACCTCGCGGAAACGACCGCCTTCGAGTCCGAAGAGCGGCGCGAGGAGCTCGCGCGACGACTGAATCAGATCGACGGCGTCCTGATCCCCGAGGATCGGATCGCGACCTATCCGAGTCTCGACCTGGCGATGTTGGCGCCGTCGAAGGTGAGAGTGACTGTTGGACGGCATGGTTCCACGGCGTGCCCGCCTTCGGCATCCCCGGCTCAGGACAGTGGAACAAGATCGAATCGCAGCACGTTAAGAGTGTCAGCACCATCTACGTGCTGCGCGAGCTGGACACCGACGCCTACGCGAGAGGCGTCGCGGCACGCCTGGACGATCTCGATTGGCCCGGCACCCTCCGAGTTCTGGTGATGCCTGATGGCCTGGACGACCTCAACGACCTTCACCGCGACGACCCCGCGCGCTTCACCGGGCGGCTGACTGTCGCGATGAAGTCAGCTGAGGTCTACGACGCGAACGAGAGCGACATCGACCATCCCGCCGTCGGCGTGCTCCTGTCCGACGTGACGCCTGAGCGCGTGGAGTGGCTGTGGCTGGGCCGCATCCCGAGCGGCAAGGTGACGCTCATTGACGGCGACCCTGGCCTCGGCAAGTCCGCCCTCACAACAGACCTTGCGGCTCGCGTGAGCACTGGACGCCCGATGCCGGACGGCGAGCCATGTGAGGCGGGGGGCGTGGTGATTCTCACCGCCGAGGACGCGCTGGCCGACACAGTCCGCCCCCGCCTCGACGCGGCGGGCGCAAACTCGACGCGGATCATCGCTGTCCCCACCGTAGGCACAGGCGAGGACGAGCACATGCCGTCCGTCCCGGGCGACCTGGGCGCGATCGAAGTGGCGATCCAGCGTGTCGATGCCCGGCTGGTGATCATTGACCCGCTCATGGCCTACCTCGGTGGCGAGGTGAACTCCCACCGAGACCAGGATGTGCGACGCGCGCTCGCCCCGATCGCGCAGCTCGCGGAGCGGACAGGCGTGGCAGTCCTCATCATCCGCCACCTGAACAAAGACCAGGGCGGCAAGGCGATCTATCGGGGCGGGGGTTCAATCGGGATCAGCGGCGCAGCGCGCAGCGTCTTGCTTGTGGCCGAAGACCCCGACGATCTCGACCGCCGCATCCTCGTGCCCGTGAAAGCCAACCTCACCG
>JASLOY010000496.1:258-3258 GCA_030745255.1 Vicinamibacterales bacterium | reverse complement strand
GATATCGACCCGGATGGCAGGCTCGAAGTAGGTATGCCCATGAAGATGGTCTTCCGGGTCAAAGACTATGATACTCAACGCGGTTTCAGGCGCTATTTTTGGAAGGCGACGCCGACAGACGGCGATCATTAAGGAGATACGACTATGGCAACCGGCATCAAGGATAAAGTCGCTATTCTGGGCATGGGCTGTTCTAAGTTCGGCGAACGGTGGAACGACAACGCCGAGGACCTGATGCTGGAAGCGTTCTCGGAAGCCTTGGCCGACGCGGGAATCGAGAAGAACCAGATCGGGGCGGCCTGGTTCTCGACCGCCATCGAAGAGCAACACGTCGGCAAGTCCGGGATTCCGCTGGCGATGGCCCTGCGCTTGCCCTATATCCCGGTGACCAGGGTCGAAAACTACTGCGCCTCCGGATCGGAAGCCTTCCGTGGCGCGGTCTATGCCGTGGCATCCGGGGCGTGCGATGTGGCGCTTGCTCTGGGCGTCGAGAAGCTCAAGGACACCGGCTACGGCGGTCTGCCGCAGCGCAGCCGCGGCGCCGTCAACGATATGTACTGGTCGAACATGTCGGCGCCCGGCGCCTTTGCTCAGCTGGCGAGCGCCTACCAGACCAAACATGGGGTGTCGCGCGACGACCTCAAGCGCGCGATGGCCCACATCTCGGTAAAGAGCCATGACAACGGGGCGAAGAACCCGAAGGCACATCTCAGGAAGCGGATCGACGAAGACCGCGTCATGAACGCGCCGATGATCGCCGAGCCGCTCGGGCTCTTCGATTGCTGCGGCGTGTCCGACGGGTCCGCCTGTGCCATCGTGACGACACCCGACATTGCCCGGGCACTGGGCAAGACGGACCTGATCATGGTCAAAGCGGTGCAGCTAGCCGTTTCCAACGGCACGGAGGCGCAGCACAACTCGTGGGACGGCAGCTATTTCATGACAACGCGCACCGCATCGACACGCGCCTACGCGGAGGCCGGCATCGAGCATCCGCGGGAGGCGATCAGCCTGACCGAAGTGCACGACTGCTTCTCGGTCACGGAGCTGGTCACGATGGAGGACCTTCATATCTCGCCCGAGGGTGGCGCGATCAAGGATGTGATGGACGGCTTCTTCGATTCCGATGGCACCGTGCCGTGTCAGATCGATGGCGGCTTGAAGTGTTTCGGCCACCCAATCGGGGCATCTGGGCTGCGGATGCTCTACGAGGTCTATCTGCAGATGCAAGGGCGGGCCGGGGATCGACAGCGCACCGCCGACCCCGTGTTCGGGTTGACCCACAACCTGGGCGGTTTCCCCCACCAGAACGTTTGCTCGGTCGTGATCGTCGGTCAGGAGGGGGCCTGAACCGGCCGACGCCCTAGCAGCCCGCGGCAAAAGCCCGGCTGCATTCGAACGGCGCTGCATCGGGCCCAGGACGGCGCTGGGCCACTCTCGACAGTGGTCGAATACTGGCCGGTATTCTCCCTTGTCGCGCCTTGTGGGCCGCGCGCATCGGCGTTCTCGGTGCGACGCGGGGTCTTACCACGGGCTGCTAGCTACGAACATCCGTCCCGCCCTCGGCGCTACCGGACCAACGGCTCCTACACCGATGTACCGGGTGCCAGCGAGCTGAGGTGGGGGTGGCCGAGCTCCCGCATAATCTCCTCGGCCGCGCGCACGCCGTGATATTGAGCTTCCTCGAAGACCGAGATGCCGCTCATGTCGGAGTGGGCGAAGCGAACGGCGCCGTGGCGGTCGGCGGCGCGGCGTCGCGTCTCGCCCCACACGAAACCGGGTACGGGGCGGATCATGGCGTGTCCCCAGAGCATGATGTCGACGTGTTTCACCAGGGACTCGATCTCGGGATGGGCCTGCGCGAGGTCGGCCAAGATCAATGAGACCCAGTCGTCCCAGCTTTGCTCGAGCATCCAGGTCCGGGCCACGTCGGGATTCGGTATGGCAAGTGGCCGGTAGTAGGTCAGGACGCTCGGCCCTGGAGCGATCCGCAGGTCCTGGTGGGTCGCTACCACGTAACCCAGCGACGGGCTCTCATAGAGCACGTTGTCCCAGGCTGCGCCTTCCGGCAGGCGGTCCACGGTCAGGTTCGCCACCATCCACGGGCAGTAGGTGAAAGCATCTGACCTCACGTTCGAGGGGGCGTATCCCTCGATGACGTGACGGGCCGTGAAACGAGGGAGCGCATAAATGACCTGGCGAGTCCGATACCGCACGGCGGTATTGGTGTCGGTGTCGACCACGTCCACCTCCACGCCGCCAGAAAGTGGGGCGCCGCGACCCGCGTCTGTCGGACGCACGCGGTAGACCAGCATGCCGGTATGGACACGGTCCCCCACACGCTCCATAAAGTGGCGAACGATGCGGCCGTTGCCCTCGGGCCAGGTCAGGTATTCGGCGTTGTCTGGGCGCGAGCAGAAGTAGTGCCAGCCGGCCCAGGCCGACGTGGTTTCGAGTGTGCACCCGTAGTCGTCGCGGCAACAGAAATCGACATACCAGCGGAGCCGCTGGGAGGTCCAGCCGGCACGGTCGAAGTACTCGCGCATCGACATCTGGTCGAGCGCGACAATCTCCGGGTCGCTCGTGCTTGCGGCCACCGGGAGTGCAAACGCTTTTCGCCCGCGCGTGTCCCGATAGTTCTGATAGCGCCGGACCTGCGCTTCGAAGTCGGCAAGTGCTGCCACCGTGCCGGTGCCGTTGGGGTCGAGCAGGTCTTGCGCCGAGAGGCCCTCGCGCCACCGGTCGTCGATGAACACACGCTCCTGAGGGGCATGGCACAGATGCCGCGGGTCATAGATCGGTTCGTTGTCGGGGCCGTAGGCCTGAACCATGCCCATCTCGTCCAGCACCTCACGAACCGCGGTCGCCTCGACGGGCGGTATCGGGAGATAGTGGGCTCCCCAGGGGTAGGCGGAGACCTCGTTCTGCCCCCACCGCGCGTTGCCGCCGGTTTCCGGTTCGAGCTCGAGCAGTACAAAGTCGTGAAACCCGCTCTTGGCC
>JASLOY010000496.1:0-248 GCA_030745255.1 Vicinamibacterales bacterium | reverse complement strand
AGCTTCCAGGCTGCCGAGAGACCCGCGATCCCACCACCCACGATGACCACCGGCACCTCGCGCGTCTGTTGCGGCTCGGGGAGCCCCCCCTCTCGCAGACGGTGGCCGGTCTGATGCGAGGCGCCGACAATTGCCCCGCTGATTCGACCGGCGTCGAGTGAAGCGGTGGGTGCCCGAGACGAACAGCCAAACGCCATGGCGGCTGCGGCCGTCGAACCCAGCCGTAGCAGATCTCGACGGGTCAGCCC
>JASLOY010000495.1 GCA_030745255.1 Vicinamibacterales bacterium | reverse complement strand
AGACATGGCAGCAGCCGGTGAGGTGGCGAGCGAAGTTGTCGAACACATGGGCGCTGTTGCCCGACCCAGCAAGCAGCACCACCGGTCGGCCTGAGCCACCCCAGTCGAGCACCTCCAGTCGAACGTCGCCGTCGACGGTGACAAACTGCGCTTGATGCGTCGACGGATCTCGCCACGCGGTCGGCTCGTACCCGCCGACCATGACCGCCACAGTCACGAGCAGCACTGCCGTCGACAGATAGGCCACGGGTGCGACATTGGTCGTCATGGCTTCCTCCGTTTTCCTACGGGCGTTGTGAACCGGGCGCGCAGGTCACCCGGGTTACGACTGCCGTCAGCCACGCGGGAGTGGCAGCCTACTCCGTCTGACCGACGGACCCGCCGCCTGCGTCGTCTCCACCGGTCAGGCTGGATTGCCGTAGCGCGGCGGCGCCCATCAAGCCGCCCATGCCCATCGATTCAACGGCGCTGCTCGGGACCAGCATGAGCGCGCCCTTTTCCTTCAATCCTTCGTAGAGCATGTTCATTGCGCGCAGGTGCAGCGCGGTCGGGTTTTCCTGATAGGCTTTCGCGGCCTCCTGAAACGAGTGGGCGATCGCCATCTCCGCTTCGCCGAGGATGATGCGTGCCTGTTTCTCGCGGGCAGCCTGTGCCTCGCGCGACATCGCGTCCTGGAGGGCGCCCGGAATGACGACGTCTCGCATTTCGACCGACGACACGGTGACCCCCCACGGATTCGAGCGCTGGTCGATGAGGGTCTGCAGCTCGGTCTCGATTCGCTCCCGGCCGCGGAGCAGGTCGGTCAGCGTGGTCCGGCCGATAATGTCGCGCAACGCCGTCTGCGCCGCCCAGCTCACGGCCTGCGCGTAGTCCTGCACTTCGAGCGCGGCCTTCTCGACATCGTGCACCATCCAGAACAGCACCGCGTCGACGTTCACCGGCACCGTGTCCGACGTCAGGGTCTGCTCGGCCGCGAAGCTGGTCGTAATCGTGCGCTGGTCGATCCAGGACGACACGCGGTCGAAGATGGGCACGACCCAGAACAACCCGGGACCACGCAGGCCAACGAAGCGACCGAGTCGCAGCACGACCGCGCGCTCCCATTGTCTGGCGACCTGGGGTGATTGCATCAGCACGAGGCCGACGAGGACTGCGGCCACCGGCGAAACGGGGTTTGCCGTCTCCAGCCAAACCCAGACGCCGACCGCGACCGAACCGAGCAGAAAGAGGACCGCCACCGCGTGGACGCGTCGGACGACGCGGGGCGTGTTGTCTGAACGAGCTCCGAGAGTGAAGAGGGCCATCTTATGCTCCTCCCTGTTGATGCGCGCGAAGCGCTGCCATGACGTTGTCGATGGTGAAGCCGGCCGCCTCGGCGTCGGCGAGCAACCGGGTCACGAAGGCCCGCAGCCGGCGCTGGTGTTCTTGTGGCGGGCGAGCTTGCGATGGGGTGGCGCTGACGAACGAGCCGACCCCGCGCCGTGTCTCCAGCACGCCGGCTCGCTCGAGCTCCGCGTAGACGCGGGCAACGGTGTTCGCATTCACGCGGAGGGCCACCGCGAGCTGGCGGACGGTCGGCAACTTGTCGCCCGGTCGCACGCGCTTTGTGGCAATCGCCGCGCGCAGCCCCCGTTCCAACTGGGCATAGATGGGCGTGCGGTCTCGCGGGTCGATACTGACGATGTCCACGTGACTTATTGTACTAGTAAATTAGAACAAGTCAAGCAGAGAATTGGCCCGGCGCTGCCCTCCGCCTAGTGGCCTGTCACAGGATTCAAGGAGAGCGACCGCTGCGCGCCGTCGTGCTACTCCGGTGGCGGCGGGGGAGAGGGCGGGGGAGTCGGAGTGGGAGACGGAGACGGCGGAGGCGGCGGCGGAGGGGGCTGGGGTCGAGACGGAGACGGCGGCGGCGGCGGAGGGGGCGGAGGATCTTAGGTCGGGTCGGTGTCGGGACTCTCGTTCTGCGCCTCGGCCTCGGCATCGTCAGCAGCCAACTTGAAATTGACGGTGACGGTCATCACGACCGGCACCCGCAGGTCGTCGACGACGGTCGGGGTGTATTCCCATTGCCGGACCGCGGCGATCGCCGCCTCGTCGAGCTGCGGCACCGACCGCAAGACCTGGACGTCGGTGATTGTGCCATCCACGCCGATGACCGCCTCAAGGATGACCACGCCTGAGACCCGGGCCTCTTTGGCCGCGTCCGGATACACCGGATCGATATTTCGGACCTTCTGGGGCACGGGAATGTCGCCGCCGACCCGCACCGGTTCTTGCGACTGGAATGTCGCGGGCGGCACGGCGGGGCTCGGCTCGGAGCCCTGGGGTGTGGTCTCCGCTTCCGTGTCGTCAGCAGCCAACCTGAAATTGACGGTGACGGTCATCACGACCGGTACCGCCACGTCGTCGATCACGGTCGGGGTGTATTCCCATTGCTGGACTGCCGTGATCGCCGCCTGGTCGAGTTGTGGCACCGACCGCAGCAGCTCGACATCCCTCACCAGGCCGTCCACGTCGATGAGTATATCCAGGACGACGACGCCCGAGACCCGCGCCTGTTTGGCCGCCTCCGAATATACCGGGTCGATGTTGTAGACCTTCTGGGGCGGTGGAACGTCGCCGCCGACCCGCACCGGCTCCTGCTCACGGCCGGCTTGGCCGCCCACCGTCGAGCGTGCCCGGGCCGTTCCGGACAGTCCGGACGCGCCCGAGGTCTGGTATTGGAAGTTGAGATGCACGACCAGCGTGTCGTCGGCGAGCTCGCCCGGCAGCGGCGGCAGGCGGTCCGTCAGCCGCACCGCGCGCTCGGCGCTCTGGTCGAGCTCCAGATTGCCGCTCATGCTTTCGAGATCGACGTCGGTAATCAGGCCGTCTCGCTGGACCGTGAACTTCATCGTCACTTCGCCGGCAACCGGCTGCTGGTTGTTCCAGCGCTGTCGTATCAGCTCGATCATCGTACCGAGATATTCGGGGCAGCAGAAGTCCTCCGCCCCGAGGCGGTAAGGAAATTGAAGTTCGGTCGTCGGTGGTTCCACCGTCGCGCGCCGGGATACCGTTGCCTCTGGCACCTGGCCGGGTCGTGTCACCGCACCGACCAGCGTGGGTTCCGGGGATTCATCTGCTGCCACAGATGAGCCGGCCACAACCGTAAGCGCAAGCGCGGCGGCCACGCCACCCAGAACGAGCCAGGCCAGGGTGGGGCGAGGCGGCGGTGTCGGATCGCCGACGAGACGGCGGATGCGCGCCGCGAGCGATCCCCCGCTGGCGGCAACGACC
>JASLOY010000494.1:2912-3279 GCA_030745255.1 Vicinamibacterales bacterium | reverse complement strand
ATGCAGTCGCTCCAAGAGCTGGTCGTGCGTCAGAAACCCTGTACGAACAGCCCCGTTATACACCGAAACGGCCACGCACCGACGTACCTGTCAGAGCGCCGACAGGAAGCGGGCCACGGCCGCCATCATCTCGTCACCGGCGCCCAGCTCCGGATCGTTGTGGTCGGCGCCCCCGATGACCAACAGCTCCTTGGGCCCGCGTATCGCCTCATACAACCGCCTACTCTGATCGACCGGCACGATCCGGTCGCGGGCGCCCCCGCCCACCACCCCCCCGCCAAACACACCCCCCCACCCCAAGACAGGTGCTAACCCGACCCCCACCAACAACAAGAACGGCCCGAAAGAGTAGGGCGGGCGGCCCCCG
>JASLOY010000494.1:0-2902 GCA_030745255.1 Vicinamibacterales bacterium | reverse complement strand
GATCGCATCGACAGTGTCGAACCGGTCGCGCAGCAACAGCTTGACCGGCAAGAATGGGTAGTGCGTCCGGCCCACGTCCACCAGCGACGTGAACGGCGATCGCAGCACAAGCGCGGCCGGCCGGTGCTCGGCTGCCAGCGCCACGGCAACGGCCGACCCCAGCGACTCGCCGAAGTACACGAGTTGGTCGGCATCGACATCGGGGCGGCCGAGGAGGTAGGCGCGCGCGGCTCTGGCATCGGCCCCGAGACCCGCTTCGGTGGGCGCTCCCCCGTTCCCTCCGTACCCCCGGTAGTCGAACAGCAGCACCCGATAGCCGTAGTCGCGCATGGCCGACGCCAAGGCCGCCCGACCGGCGCGATTGCCGGCGTTGCCGTTGAAGACGATCACGGTCCCGGACGCCGGCTCGACCCGACTCGGCACGAACCAGCCGGCCAGGGTCAGGCCGTCCTCGGCCGGAAACGTGACCGCCTCGACATCAGGCAGCCCCATCTCACCCGGTGACGGCACGTCGCCGAACGGAAAGTAGATGAGGGACCGCTGAAACGTCCAGACGAGCAGGAGCAGACCGGCCGCAAGGACGGTCAGGGTGACCACGAAAGACATGACTCGACGAACAGGCCGGGCGCCTCGGAGACCGGCCCCACCCGCCCCCCTGGCCGAGGGCGAACCGTCTGCACTGGGCATAACTTCGGTCGCCTCGACGATCGCAACTCGGTTCACGGCCGGAGTGGCGCCGTGTCTACGCTGGACGCCCCTGCAGCCCGAGCTGCCGGGCGACTACCCGGACCCGCTGGTCGAGACACAGCAGTGCGAGCCCTGCGAAGATCGACCGTGCCGCGAGGGCAGACGCCAGCATGTGGCCTCGTGCAGTTGCATTGGCAGGCAAGACTTCATACCCCGCCGTACCAGTGGAAACCGAAGTCAGAGCTGAGGCCTCCGGTGCCGCGGCGAATACCAGCCACCGAGTCGACCACCCTGATCGCACTGACGAATTTGATGTTCTTGTAGCCGCACTGTCGCTCGACCCGCAGCCGCAGCGGCGCGCCGTTGCCAACCGGCAGGTCGTCGCCGTTCAGTCGATACGCGAGGATGGTCTGGGGATGCACCACCTCGAACATATCGATGCTCTCGTACCAGCCGTCGGCCGACTCGAACACGACATACCGCGCGTCTGGCGTCACCCCGCCAGCCGCCTCGAGCACCTGCGCCAGCGGGGCGCCGGTCCACTCGCCGATCGCCGACCAACCCTGCTCGCAGACATGCGCGGTAATCTGGGTCCGTGACGCCAACCGTTTGAGCTCGTCGAGCGAAAACCAGCGCGGGCGTTCGACGAGGCCGCCGACCGACAGGCTCCAATTGGCGAAGCCTTCGCTGAGGTGCTGCTGATACACCTCGTCACTTGGATTGGTCTGCCCCCAGGTCGGAAAGTCCGGCGCGATGTCGGCTCGTGTGTACTCGCGCGCCAGCGGCTGGTCGGTCAGCAGCCAGCGCGTCGTGCTCATCGTCAGCACGTCGGCGGCGCCGATGAGCCCACCTCTGATGACCGGTGGCCGGAAGGCATCCGAACAACCGGTCGCCAGCAGGCGTCGGCGTGAAATGGCGCCGCCGGGTTTGGTGGTTCGTGTCAGGTCGGCGGTCATTCTGCTCATTGTGCTTCCTCGGGAACTCGAAATCGTCCCGTGATCATCGCTCGAATCCGGTTCACGGCGCCGGCGGCCAGCACCTCCAACACATGCACGACGACAAACAGCACGAACAGTACCGTGCCGATCGAGTGCAGCGTACGCGCCGACTGCCGGCCACCGAACAGGTCGAGCAGCCAGGGCCACGCCGCGGCGATACTGGGCGACTGTGCGATCCCGGTCAGCAGCATAACCGGGACAAAGATGAAGATCATCAGCACGTAGGAAACTTTCTGCAGCGTGCCGTAGCTGGTGGCCGTCGCACGCGCGGGTGAGCCCCATCGCATCTGCTCGGCCAACTCATCCCGCAGACGCGCCGACGAAAGCTCATCGCGCCGGGGCCACAACCGATCGCGGACATGCCCCGTCCAGAGGTTCCAGGCGGCGTAGACCATCCCGTTGATCAGAAACACCCAGGCGAAGGTGAAGTGGTAGTTCCGCCCCCACATCCGGTTCCCCATCTCCCCCGCTTCGTCCCAGGAGATGCCCCAGTCCGACAGCTTGAAGATCGCCGGGTAGCCCTGATAGCCGGTGTGGCCCCAGTAGAGCTCAGGAAAATCGAGAAAGATGTGGATGCCGCTCAGCAGCAGATAGCCGCCGGCGATGACATTGATCCAGTGGCAGATGCGAACGTTGTACGTGTGGAGCCGAAGCCACGTCGAGACGCCGGAGCGCACAGGGTCAGTCGCCACCACGAAATCGTCCTTCCCTGCCGCTGGACCGAAGCTCGATGAAATCAACATCTGCGAGGCAAGGCTTGAGCCTTGCCTCGCGGTCCTGAAGGCCTGCGCCACAGCATCGACGCACGTGAGCTCCGCGACCGGGAGCGCGACCGCCAGGGTCGTCGATATGCCGGACCATGCTCATCGCAACGGCGCCGGCCGATTATACAGAGGCAGGTGTCAACCGGAAAAATCCCGGCGGCAGGCAGGTCTCCCAGCGGCGCCGGAGATCCGTCGGAAAGGGGGGAAGGCGGGAGACGTCGCGCCAGTCTCAGGTCAGTTCCGGCGCCGGCTCCATGTCCGAGCTCGGAGGCGTGGTCGAGACCCACCGGCAGAGCGTCGCATGTCGGCGGCGCGCGGCTTCGGCCGGGTTCACCTCGTAAAAGGTGGGCGGCTCGTATGGCTTGCCGCTCTCCTGCCGCCGCTGCTCGCGCCGCATGCGCGACAGGACCACACGGCCCACGACGGGTGCAGCGATGCGAGACATCAGACCAA
>JASLOY010000493.1 GCA_030745255.1 Vicinamibacterales bacterium | reverse complement strand
ACTTGCCAGAGAGGGTGACGCATCGCCACCCTCGGGGGCGATCGCTGTGCTTCTTGCCTGCATTGCCTGCAGCCTGGCATTGCCGTACATTCCGGGCGGTCGCTGGGTGTGGTGGCCAGTGATGCTCCTGTCTACGCTGGCGCACGAACTCGGTCACGGGGTCGCCGCCGTCATCGTGGGGGGCGACTTCGTATCGCTCCAGATGTTCGCCGATGGGTCCGGTGTCGCCGCGACGGCCCATTCAGGAGGCCGGACTGCCCGCGCCCTTGTATCCGCTGGGGGCCTCGTAGGGCCGGCAATTGTGGCGAGCGGGCTGTTCTTTTTCGCCCGAACAGAGAGGCGCGCCCGCATCGCGCTGGGGGCGCTGGCCGGCGTCCTCGTGTTGGCGACACTGCTGGTCGTGCGAAATCTGTTCGGCATCGCCTTCGTGCTCGTCGTGAGTGGAGTGCTCGTGGCCATCATGCGCTTCGGATCGGCCTGGGTCGCCCGTTTTGGTCTGCTGTTCCTGGCTGTTCAGCTCGCATTGAGTGTCTTCTCGCGTGGCGATTACCTGTTTACGTCGGTGGCACGCACCGGGGCCGGCGACATGCCAAGTGACGTGGCACGGATAGCGGACGCGCTCTTCCTGCCGTACTGGATGTGGGGAGGTCTGTGCGGGCTGTTTTCCGTGGCGGTGCTGGTGCTCGGGCTGTGGCTCTATCTGCGACCGACGAAGGCGACGTAGGAGCAAGTCGAGGTCGGATCGATGAGCCGCAAGGCTGGCGACCACCAAAGCTCGCGGGTCTTGATGCCGGTGGGTCCACACGAGTTGTAACTTGTCTTCTGTGGCGAGCGGCGTGAGCTCAAGTCCTTTCCTCCCAACACGATCGGTTGTATCCCTTCGCGCTCTACTTTCGCATGTGTGCCGAAACCCCACACCCTAAATCAGTCGCCGGCTGTGGATCCACCCCGTTCGACGGTCTACACTTTGGCATCAGCCTTGAGCATCCGGGACTGAGGATGCCGCTAAAGCTAAACGTCGGCACCGACGATTATCGCCAGGTCGCGCAGCACGCTGAGGTCTTCCATCGCCGCCCAGTCCGATTTCGACCGACTTCCCCAGATTGACCATGGCGTTTCCCAGGAGCGAGCTCGCCTATATGTTCCGCGAGGGCGAGATGCGCCGGAACATCCTGGCGCTCCTTCGCTACGCGGTCTTCTTGGCCATGGTCATCGTCATCTACGCCGCGATCTTCCAACTGATCATGGTCCAGGTGGAAGGGGAGTCTCACTCGTGGATCACGGGGGTCTACTGGACCTTGGTGACGATGACGACGCTCGGATTCGGCGACGTCGTCTTCACCAGCGACATCGGTCGGCTCTTCAGCTCGTTCGTGCTGGTGTCAGGGGTGGTGCTCCTCCTGGTGGTCCTGCCCTTTACGTTCATCCGCTTCTTCTATGCGCCGTGGCTCGAAGCCAAGGTGCGGCTCCGGGCGCCGCGGCGAGTCCCCTCCAGCGTCCGCGGGCACGTCATCATCAGTCGTCACGACGAGATCGCCTACGCGCTCGTCGAGCGGCTCCGTCCTGAAGGGATTCCCTGCTACGTCGTCGAGCCCGACCCGGCGGCGGCGGCGCACCTGGTGGGCCAGGGTCTCTCCGTGGTCACGGGCGAGCTCGACAGCCGGACGACCTACGAGGGCCTGCAGGTGCCAGCGGCGCGCCTGCTGCTCGCGAACCGCGAGGATACGACCAACACCAACATCACGCTGACCGTCCGCGAGGTGTCCCCCGTCTTGCCGATCGTCGGCATCGTCGAGCACGAGGACTCGACCGACATCCTGGAGCTGAGCGGATGTACGCACGTCCTGCCACTCAAGGTTCGGCTGGGAGAGTACCTGGCGAACCGCGTGAGCCAGGGGCTCGGCGAGGCGGACGTCATCGGCACCGTGGAGGGGCTGCAGATCGCCGAGTTCTCGGCGCGCAACACGCCGCTGGCCGGCGTGAGCGTTCGCGATACGAAGCTGCGCGAGCGGACGGGGCTAAACGTCGTCGGCTTCTGGCATCGCGGTCGGCTGATGCCCGCCTTTCCGGACACATTGATCGCCAGCGAGAGCATCCTGGTGGTCGTCGGCGCGCCGGAGCAGCTCACGGCGCTCGACAGCTTGCTCGAAACCACGCCCCACTCCGAGGCGCCGATCCTGGTCATCGGAGCCGGGACCGTCGGAGGCGCCGCCACCCGCGCCCTCAAACGGAAGGGGGTGCCCGTCCACGTGCTTGAACGCGACAGGCCGGCCTTGGAGCGACTGAGGGGCGTCGCGGATCAGGTCTTTGTGGGCGACGCCAACGACCGCCATGCGCTGAGACGAGCCGGGCTCGAGGAGGCCCCGTCGGTGCTCCTCACGACGAATGACGATGCCGTGAACGTGTATCTCGCGGTGTACTGCCGGCGACTCAAGCCGGATCTCCGCATCGTCAGCCGCATCACCCACGACCGGAACCTCGAAGCGATCCATCGCGCAGGGGCGGACTTCGTACTGAGCTACTCCTCACTCGGGGCGGAGGCCGTAATGTCCATCATCGAAGGGCATGAGCTTGTGCTCTTGGGGGAAGGCGTCGACCTGTTCTCGGTGCCGTTGCCTTCGTCGCTGGCGAACAAGACCCTGGCCGAGACCGGGATCAGCTCGCGCACTGGATTGAGCGTCGTCGCGGTTCAACAGAACGGCCGAATGGTGACGAGTCTGCGCGCGTCGATGCAGATGGAACCCGGCGCCCAGCTCTTCATGCTCGGCAGCGTAGCGCAGCGGCAGGCGTTTATTGAGGCGTTCGGGTAGCCCTCACCGTCGGAGGCCTCGGCCAACATCTAGAATGTATGTCTTGCTGCGGCTTCAAGGAGGTGGCAGGGCCTCGCCTCGGAGGTGACCTACACCGGTACGTTCAGGATGCTCGGTCTCCGGTGAAATCTCGCTCGGCAGCTACGACTCCCGAACGTCTCCGTTCGTGCGCCAGTTTTGGCGCAGGCACCCCGACCCGGAGTTTACGCCTGACGGATGCAGGCGCGGGCATCAGAGGTCGTTCTTTGGGGGGAGAGGTCCAGAGCTCGATCTGGACCCTCGAAGACGCCCTGGTCCCGGTGACCGTCTGCTGGGGTCTCGGGCGTTACCAGATTCCTCCCGATAGACCGGGGCCAGAGTCGGCATCTGCCTGGAGCATCCCAGACTGACTCGTTACAAGGTGACCGCGTGCTCGGCGAGGGCAGCACGGGCCAGGACAAGATGTGGCGTCCCCAACAGGACTCATACCTT
>JASLOY010000492.1 GCA_030745255.1 Vicinamibacterales bacterium | reverse complement strand
CGTCGGCGTCATCGACTGCGCGCCCCCCCCGCCGGGATCCGAGCCGGCGGTCCACGTCTTCGACGGCGCGACGATGGGGACCACCTACACGGTCCGGGTGGTGACCGCGGATGCCTGGGATCAGCCACGGCGGGACCTGATCGGCGATCGCATTCAGGCGGTGCTCGACGATGTCGAGGCGAAGATGTCGCACTATCGTCCGTCGTCCGAGCTGTCCCGATTCAATCAGACACGCGTCACCGAGCCGTTCGCGGTCTCGACCGAGACGTTCGAGGTCGTCCAGCACGCCTACCGGCTGAGCGAGCTGACCGGTGGCGCCCTCGACGTCACCATCGGCCCGCTGGTCAACGCCTGGGGGTTCGGTCCGGTCGAGCCGGAGGTTTTGCCGCCCGACGCCGCGTTGCTGGAGCGGTTTCGCGAGCACATGGGGTACACGAAGCTCGAATTGGATCCAAACGCGTCGACGCTCCGGAAGGCCGATCCCGAGATCGAGTGCGACCTGTCCGCGGTCGCGAAGGGGTACAGCGTCGATCGGGTCGCCGCGGCGCTGGGCGCCGAGGGGCTGACGCGCTTCATGGTCGAGGTGGGCGGGGAAATCGTCGCTGCCGGGCTGAATCAGCAGGGCGGTCCCTGGCGGATCGCGGTCGAGCGACCGGCCATGGAGGGTGGTGTGCAACGGGTGGTGCCGCTGAGCGGTCACGCCATGGCAACCTCCGGTGATTACCGGAATGTCCGCGAGGTCGATGGGCGTCTGCTCTCACACACGATCGACCCGCGCACCGGCCGGCCGGTCGAGCATCAGCTCGCCTCGGTGAGCGTCATCGCCGAGCTGTGTGTCGTGGCGGACGGACTGGCGACCGCCCTCGGAGTACTGGGGCCGGACGAGGGGTACGCGCTGGCCGTCGAGCAGGGCTGGGCGGCGCTGTTCCTCGTCCGCGATGACACTGGTGCGATCAGCGAGCGCGCGACACCAGCGTTCGAGACTTTGGCTGGCGCCGACCCGCCGGCTCCGGCGAGCTAGCAGCCCGTAGTGAAAGTCGCTGCTGCAGTCGACCGGCGCTACATCCCGGCTCACGGCGTTGCTTCTCGGTCGAATACTGCCGGTATGCTCCCTCGTCGCGCCTTGTGAGCCGGGCGTATCGCCGGCCTTGGTGCGACGCGGGACTTTCACCACGGGCTGCTAGACTCCTTGAGTGGTGCGAGTCGGGAATGGTGAGTCAAGTCGTGTTCGCGTTTTCTTCGCTCTCGTGCCGCTCAGGGAGTCTAGCCCACGCGTAGCGGGGCCATTGAAGACTGGTAGCCTAGCGAGGCGGGAGCCGACGGCATCTGGGTGGTCTGAGGCGGAGCCTCGCTAGAATAGTACTGAAATGACGCTGTTCCTGCTGACCCTCGGCGGCATGGCGATCGTCATGGCAATCATGGCGGTTGGCGTCATCCTCGACGGCCGGTGCCTGCGCGGTTCCTGCGGTGGTCCGGACGTCACCGGGCCTGACGATGACTCGCTGGCGTGTGCGACCTGCCCGCGACGGAGGAGCGAGACCTCGACGTAGCGCGGAACCTGTACCACCTGCTGCGAATATGCTACAGGAGGTTGCGGTCGTGCAGTTGGACCTGCCACGGCGCTCGCCTCGTTCACCATAGGGAGACCGTCCCGACAGAACCGTTTCCGGTCAAACGCTGGATGCACCATGTCTTGGCATGTGGAGTGGGCGCGTTGAGGTTGGACGGCAGGGGCCGGCGCGTCGTCAGGTGGTATATCCCGGTCGCGCTGACCTTGACCGCCTTCGGCGGAATCCTGCACTGGCTGGTCGCCCCGCCAATCGGCCTCGTCCGTACGGTCTATGCCGACATCGGCTTTGCGGGCGAGCCTCTGTTCGAGGCTCGCACCACCGACATCAGCCTCGCGTTTCTCGACGAGGACCCCACGCTACCGCGGAGATTCTTTAGCGTCGAGTGGCGTGGGTTCTGGTTCCTGCCTCGGGCGCAGACAGTCGACGTGTATGCCGGTGGAGACGACCGTGTGGACGTCTTCGTGGATGACCAGCTCGTGCTCCGGCGCAACTTCAGCGTGGGCACGCATACGACTAGCGAGACCATCACCCTTGGTGCCGGCTCGCACGAGATCATCGTGCGATACGAGCAAGAGGGTGGAGGCGCGAGCCTCAACATACAGCGCGCGATCGATGGGAACAGCCAGCGCACCTTCTTGCCCAACAGGCTGTTCAGCGTTCGTCCGAATGTTCAGGGCTTCCTGCTCGCAGCGGGATCATACTGGCTGACCCGTCTCGTGGCCGTAGTTTGGCTGGGACCCATAGCCTGGCTGTTCCTGTTGGCCCTGGGGCGGGCAAGTCGTCCGGTCGTGCATCGTTGGCGCACCGTCGGAGCTCCACGAACGGCCGGCGATTTTTGGCGTCGTCTCCAACTTCTGGCTGGTCCCACGCTACTCGGTCCTTTTGTGCTCTTCTTGCTCGGCCCTTACACCAGCTACGGCGCCAATCGCAGCGAGTTCAATACCGTATTTTCAGACATCGCCTGGCCGTGGCTCTCACTGGCGGTCGGCGGAGTTTGGGCGATTCTGCTGGGCATCGGCTGCGTCATCTGCGTGCTGTCAGACCGTCTGACGCGTATCTACGCAGCGCTGGTATTCGCCGTTGGCGTGCTGCTTTGGGTCCAGGGCACCATCCTGGTCGCAGATTACGGGCTACTCCTTGGCGAGGGTCTGGACCTGAGTCGCCATGTCTGGCGCGCACCGTACGAGATTGCCCTGTGGCTCGGGGGGATTGGGCTGGCGGCGGTTTTCGCGCGGCGCGTGTCGGCCGTCGCGCCATTTGGGAGCCAGTTGCTGATTGCGCTCCAGCTGATTGTCTTGGTCCTGCCGTTCCCCGCCGCGGAACGCGAGGCTCGAGTCGACGCCCCGGAGTGGAGTCTGCCGCCCGACGAGATCTATCAACTCTCGCGCGATCAGAACGTGATTCATGTCGTGCTCGACGGGTTCCTGTCGGAAACGTTCGCTCAGTTCCTTGAGGAGGAGCGCGGCACCTCCGACCGCGATTTCTCGGGGTTCATCTTCTTTGCGGATCATCTCGGCGCGTTCCCGACAACGAAAGCGAGCATGCCGGCCATGCTGACCGGCATCGCCTATCGGAACGAGATGCCGATCGATTCCTTCATCAGCGCGAACATCAGAGATCGATCAATTTACCGCATGCTGGCCGAGCAGGGCTATCAGATCAACGCGGTCAGCTTCATTGGCTATGATCACCCGCCGGCATCGTTTCCCAACGG
>JASLOY010000491.1 GCA_030745255.1 Vicinamibacterales bacterium | reverse complement strand
TCGTGCATGCGGTGGTCAGGCTAGGCCGCGATCAACCCTCGGGCAAGCGCGACGAGATCATCGAGCCAGATCGGTTTGAATCGGACCGAAGCGCCCAACGCCTCGATCTGCGACGTAGTGCCGTCGTCGACGAAGTAGTCGCCGGTCACGATCGCCACTGGGGTATGCCGCAGCGCTGGAGTCTTTCGTAGGAGTTGCAGAAATTGCAGACCGCTCAGGATCGGCATCCGCAGGTCCAGGATGATGGCGTCGGGATGCTTGTCAGCCGCGATCTCGAGACCACCCTCAGGATTGACCGCGGTATAGACCGTGAATCCTTCCAACTTCAACAGGCGGGAAAAGGTGTCGGCGACGCTCGGGTCGTCGTCCACGATCAAAATCGCCTGGGTCGATGAGAAGGTCATGAGCGTTCACACGATGCCACCAAACGATTGTCCGGCGCGAAGGGGCGTCGCGTCAAGTTACCAGGATGGAAGCGGTTACTTTGGACCGGGTTTGTCATCCATGCTAGTGTAGTCATCCCAACGTGGCTGCCGATGCGGGTCCGACGGTGCGACAACGAGCGTCGGAACTCCCTCATTTGGGCATTTGACCGACGGAGTTGTCGTGAGCCCGATCCTGTTGCGTCCGATTCGGGAGCAGTTCGAGCACAACCGCGTGATCCGGTTACTGCAGGCCCGTCACCGGCGGCGATACCTCGTCGGCGTCAACCTGGGGGACGAACCGGAGGCAACTGGCGTCCGTTCAGGCACCGGCCTGGTGTACCCGGATCTCGTGCTGACCAGCATCACGGGAGCGCGGCGGGTGCATGCCATCGTTGAAGTCGAGACAGCCGAGTCGGTCAACCATCTCGAGGCGATGGCCGAGTGGGTGCACTTTGCAAAGGTTCGGGGTGCGTTCTATCTGTATGTGCCGGCCGGGACGACCGATGTCGCTCGGCGTCTGTGTGAGGAGCATCGGGTCGCGGTGACCGAAATCTGGAGCTATCACGCGGTTGGCGACCAGATGCGGTTCACGATGACATATCGTTCGAAACGGGCGGCCAGGAGCGTCAAGGCGGCCACCAAGAAGGGGAAGCGGGCGGCCAAGGCGGCGAAGCGCACGACCAAGACGGCGAAACGCACGACCAAGACGGCGAAACGCACGACCAAGACGGCGAAACGTGCGACCAAAACGGCGAAGCGCACGACCAAGGCGGCGAAACGTACGACCAAGGCGGCGAAGCGTACGACCAAAAGGGCGAAGCCCGCCAGGCGCACGACAAAGACGAAGACCACAAAGCGCACCTCGAAGACGAAGACCACGAAGCGCACGGTGAAAACCGCGAAGCGTGGGGGCAAGAGCGCAAAGCGCGCGGCCAAATCCCTCAGGCGGTCCCGAAAGCAGCGCTGACCGGCGGTCGTCACCGATCGGATGCCTTTTCTCCGTTTTTCCCGCGACAAGCGCGGCTACGAAAACACCTATCTGTGTCACACCTTCCGGAGTGGTGGGAAGGTGGGGTTGCGGGTGCTCTACTGGTTTCGCACACCGCCCGAGGTGAAGGTAGGACGCCTTGCGCTCGACCCTGAGGCCATTCGTGCCATCGAGGAGAGCAATCCGGACCTGCAGTTCGACTGGGCCAAGATTCTCAAGGTCAAACCTCCACCGCCTCCGCCAGATTACGGCCGAGATGGGCGAGAGATGCGGCGCGCCCGTCGTCGGCGCGGGAGGGATGCGAGTGCGGGAAGCGACACGGCGTTACCGGAGGCCAGCTCCGCAACCGAGCAGGTGGGGGCACCCGAGCTCGTGTCGGCGGAAGAAGCGGAGGAGGCGCCAGAACCGGGGGCTGGCCACCTCGTGCTGGCGTTGACCGACGAGCAGGGGTTGGCGCGGCTCCGAGCCCGTCATGCCGAGATCCAGGCTCGGATCAGCGACAAGGTCCGGGATCCGGCCAAGATGGAGGAACTACGGGCTCAGGCGGCGCTGCTCGACCCCGACGCGTGGAGCACGCTGGAGGAGGCGCGCGAGCGCTTGGCGTCGCTCGACGCGGCGACCGACGCGATCCGCAAGGTTCTTGGGCGCCGTCGCCGGACTCGGCGGCGGGGCGCGCGTCGGCGAGGTCCGCCTCGAGCCGAGGGCGCCGAAGGGACGGTGTCACCTGAGGGTGGAGCCGATGACGTGCCGGACGGCGGCGAGGATGCGGAGACCTCCGCATCCAGTGTCGATTTGGTGTCAGATCCGTCGGAGGAGTGACCTCCCACCGCGGGGACGAGCCGACCATCTGCCGGTCGTCGGCGTCCTATGCCTAGCGGAGTGCGCGATGCCGGCCTGCGCTGATTGACAGAGGGTTTGTTATAATGCGAACCATGCGACCCAAAAGCCAGCGCGGTGTGTGTGTGGCGGCGCTCGTTGCAGCCGTGGCCTGTTCGGCAGTCTTGCTGGCTCAGGCACCGGCGCAAGATCCGGCGGCGCCCGGTCCGACCGTCGGGCAAATACGGTCAGGGACACCGCAGCCGGTCTTCCGGGCCGGCGTCACGCTGGTGACCACCGACGTCATCGTGCGAGATCGGGACGGGGTCTTTCTTCCCGATCTCACTCGGGATGAATTCAGGGTCTTCGAGGACGGTGTCGAGCAGGAGATTGCCTCGCTGGTCCTGGTCCACGGGGGACGCGTCTACAATCAGTTCATGCCGCCGCCGCCCGTCCAAGAGGGCATCATCCTCCCAGCGTCTCGGCCACCGAACGATTTGGCTGGCCGCATCTTCATTCTGTTTGTCGACGACCTCCACCTGACCACGACCAAGACACCGAAGATACGACAGATCTTCAAGGAGATCGCCGACACGCTGATTCACGAAGGCGATCTGTTCGGCATCATTTCCACCGGTCCGTCGTCGATTGCAATCGACATGACCTACGACCGCAATCGTCTCTACGAAGCGATGGGGCGGATTACGGGCGACGCCCTGACCATACGGGATCAGGTGGAGCTGCAGGACACGTCGCGCGGTCCGGCTGAAGTCCTGTATAGGGCCCATGTCTCGTTCAAGACGGCGCGGGACGTGCTGAAGAACCTCGAGGAGGTGACAGACCGCCGGAAGGTGTTCATCTATCTCAGCAATGGCTGGGACTTCAACCCATTTCCCGAATCGCGGCTCTACAACGGCTTCGAGAATTCATCACTGCGCGATGGGCAGGCTCGGTTGAACTCGGGCCAGATTTCCCAAGACGAGTTCGACCAGCTCTACTCTGACTTCCCGGACCCGTTGACCGACCCTCTCGCGGTCCTCCAGCGACAGGGGCAGCAGTTTG
>JASLOY010000490.1 GCA_030745255.1 Vicinamibacterales bacterium | reverse complement strand
CTCGCCGCGCTTAACGCCGTGCTCGACACCGTGGGTGTGACGCTGGCCGGATCGAACGAACCGGCCGCCCGGCTGGTCCGCGATGTGGCGCGCGCCGAGGGCGGGGCGCCGCGGTGCGGCATCCTGGGTGTCGCGGAGCGAAGCGGCGCCGGCTGGGCGGCGCTGGCGAACGGCACGGCGGCCCACGCGCTCGATTTCGACGACATGTGCTTCGTGTCGATGGCCCATCCGAGCGCGCCGCTCGTCGCCGCCGGCCTGGCCGCGGCCGAGCTGGCCGAGGTCGGCGGCACCGCACTGCTGGACGGCTATTGTGTCGGGTTCGAGATCGAGGCGGTGCTGGGCCGGCTGATGAATCCCACCCACTATGAACAGGGGTGGCATGCCACCGCCACCGTTGGCACGATCGGCGCCGCCGCCACGGCGGCCAGGCTGCTTGGACAGGACGCTGCGACAGCAGCCGGCAGCATGGCAATTGCGGCGTGTGAGGCCTCGGGATTGAAAGAGAGCTTTGGCACGATGGTCAAGCCGCTGCAGGGTGGGCTGGCCGGACGCAACGGCGTGCTGGCGGCACTGTTGGCCGGTTCGGGGTTCACCGCGTCCGAACACGCGGTCGATGGCCCGCAGGGGCTGCTGGTCGCCATGCAGGCGCGGCACCACGAGTTGGGAGATCGGGCCGACGAACTGGGGCGGGTGTGGGAGATCGTCGATGGCGGCATCACGGTGAAGCTCTATCCGTCTTGCGCGGCGACGCACCCGACCATCGACACGCTGCTCGACTTGCGCGCCGAGCATCGGTTTTCTGCCGCCGATGTCGAGGCGGTGGAGCTTGGGGTGGACGGCGTGACCCCGACGGTGCTCATTCACGACCGGCCGACCAGCGGTCTCGAGGGGAAGTTCAGCATGCACTTCTGCGCCGCCACGGCGTTGGCGCACGGACAGGTGAATATCCAGACCTTCGAGCCGTCCGGTGTTGCCGATCCGGTCGTGCGAGCGCTGCTGCCTCGCATTGCGATGCGGGTCGACCCCTCGGTGGGAGTCGACCAGCCCACGCTGACCGAGGCTGTCGTCACAGTGCGTCTGGTGGATGGTCGATCGTTTGAGCGACGGGTCCGGGGTGCGCGAGGGTACCCTTCGAATCCGCCGACCGCGGACGAGCTGGACCGAAAGTTCCGCACCTGTGCCGAGCGTGCGGTCCCGCAACAGGTTGCCGCTGAGGCGCTCGAATGGTTGCGCGACATCGAGCAGCAACGGCTGGTTGCCGGCCTGATGGATCTGCTCTCCGCCGTGCCGGTCTAGACGAATGCCCGAGAAATCAGGAGTCAGAAGTCAGAAGTCAGGAGGTCGGGGCCGCGTGCGTCGTTCGGTGCTGTTCGTGCCCGCCGTCCGTCCCGATCGGTTCGAGAAGGCGGTCGCCACCGGTGCCGACGCGATCTGTCTCGATCTCGAGGATGGCGTCAGCTTCAATGAGAAAGACAAGGGCCGCGACCTGGCGCTGGCGCTCCTGTCTGACCGACCGTCATGTCGGGCGGAAGTCGTCCTGCGCGTCAACGAACCGGCCTCAGAGCTCGGCGAACGTGATCTCGCCGCCCTGCTGGATGCGGACGTGCGTCCCGATGCATTGATGGTGCCGAAGGTCGGTGGGCCGGAGACCATTGAGGCACTGGAGCGGCGTCTCGCGCCCCGACTCGAGGGGCTCCCGCTGGTCGCCCAGATCGAGACGGCGTCCGGGCTGGCCGCGGCCGAGGCGATCGCGACCGCGTCTCCGAACATTGCTGTCATGTTCTTTGGCGCCGTCGATCTGTCGGCCGATCTGGGGTGCGCCATCGAGTGGGACGCATTGCTCTACGCGCGGTCCCGGGTGGTGGCGGCGGCGGCGCTGGTGGGGGTCGACGCCATGGACACGCCCTTCATGGATGTGTCGGCGCCAGAGCAACTGGGCGACGAAGCGCGTGCCGTCCGTCGACTGGGTTTCACCGGCAAGGCCGCGATTCATCCGACTCAGGTGGCGATTATCCAGCAGGCGTTCTCGCCGGACAAGCAGGCGGTGGCGTGGGCCCGGCGGGTTGTCGAGGCCTACGAGGTCAACGCGGGGGGCGTGTTGCTGGTGGACGGCAAGCTGGTCGAGCGCCCGGTGATTGCCGCCGCGCAACGGATTCTGGCGGTCGCGGAGGCGGTGCGCGGCACCTAGAAGTCAGACGTCAGAAGAAGCCTGAACCCCTCCCCTACACCCTGCTAGGTTCGGCCGGTGTGGACCCGGCAGCCAGGACCGGCATCGGTTTCGCCACCGGTATCGAGGTCGCCGGTTGCTTCCTGCGCATCTGTTCCAGCCGGTCGTGCGCGAGCGCGTTCTGGATCAGCGGGAGATAGAACACGCCGTCACCGCGCACCGTCACGCGGTCGTCGGTTACGGTGACCCAGCCGAGATCGTCGAACGCGTCCCAGACGGGAGCGTGCTCCTCGACGACGTCGATCCCGAAAAACCGCCAATACCCCGCACGGTCGACGGCCAGGCCCTGCATTTCCTGGAAGAGCAGGTGCAGCCGCAGGTCGGTTGGGGTGTAGTGGAATCCCCGCATGGCTGGATAGCGATGCTCGCGGATGCAGCGGAAGTACTCGTCCACGCGGACCTGATTCACGAAGGCCCAGCCCGGAGACTGCGGCGTGCCGAAGAAGAACGAGATGCCGGCGTAGCCCCACCCCCAGGCATCGAATCCGATGGGACCGTTCTCGTCAGACTGGAACGGTTTGCGAAACAGCTCCTCGTAGAGATACGAGCTGGGCAGCGCTGCGTCACGTCGCTCGAAGTCATAGGGCGTTACCTGGGTATACCCGCAGGCCTCGAGCACCGCCTTGCCCATCCGGTACATCTCGAGGTTTTCCTCGGTCGACGGGAGCTCGCCACGGCGGTTGCGCGAGAAGTCGGTCCGCCCCGCGACGTTGAGCTCGTAGTGGGTGATGTGGGAGACCCCGGTCGCCGCGATCGCCTCGAGGTCGTGCACCATCTGCTCGATTGTCTGGTTCGGCCAGCCAAAGATCAGGTCGACGCTGGCCGGCAGTCCGAGGGCGTCGCACCACTCGAGCGTCTGGAATACCTGCTGCGCGCGCTGTTTTCGCCCACTGGCCTTGATCAGCTCATTGTCGAGCTGTTGGACCCCCATGCTGACGCGGGTCATGCCGCTCTGCTTCATGGCCAGGAGCTTGTCATGGCTGAAGGTCTGGGGAATGCCTTCGAGGGTGACTTCGATGTGTGGCGGGATGTCGAACACCCCGCGGACGATCTCCATCAGCCGCG
>JASLOY010000048.1 GCA_030745255.1 Vicinamibacterales bacterium | reverse complement strand
TGGAACCAACCGGTGCCGGTTATCTCAACCTGTTTCTCGACCGGGCGGCGTTCGCGTGCGCCCGCGTCGCCGGCGACGTCTCGCCGGATGAGTCCGCGACCGCCGTCAAGACAATCGTCGAGCACACGGCAATCAATCCCAACAAGGCGGCTCACGTCGGCCACCTGCGCAACGCCGCGCTCGGCGACACACTGTGTCGGCTGTTGACCTACAGGGGCGCCGACGTCGAGGTCCAGAACTATATCGATGACACCGGCGTGCAGGTCGCCGACGTGGTGGTCGGGCTGCGCGAGCTCGACCACAAGGGACTCGACGAGATACGGGCGCTCGCCGAGGCACCGCGATTCGACTACTACTGCTGGGATCTGTATGCGCGGGTCACCGAATGGTACGAAGAGGACGAAGCCCGGCTGTCCCACCGTCAGGCTGCCCTCCAGGCTCTGGAGCGCGGCGTCGACCCCGCCGCCGAGATCGCCAACGTGCTGACCGATCGCATCGTCCGGTGCCACCTGCACACCATGGCGCGCCTCGGTGTCGAGTACGACCTGTTGAGCTGGGAAGGCGACATTCTCCGACTCCACTTCTGGGATCGCGCTTTCGACATCCTGAAGGCCTCCGGCACCGTGTTCCTGCAGGCAGACGGGCGACTGGCCGGGTGCTGGGTGATGCCGATAGACGACGGCGCCGACGGCGACCAGCCCGACGTCGAGACGATGGTTACGACCGAGGACGAAGACGAGGACGCCGAGGCACGTCTCAAGGTCATCGTGCGGTCGAACGGAACGGTCACCTACGTCGGGAAGGACATCGCTTATCAGCTCTGGAAGTTCGGTCTGTTGGGCCGCGATTTCCACTACCGGTGGTTCGCCACGCAGTCGTCGGGTCGCGCGTTGTGGGCGACCACGAGCGCCACGGCGGCGCCCCCGTCGGACCGGGGCCCGGTGCCGCCCTTTGGGCGGGCCGGCGCCGTCTACAACGTGATCGACACGCGCCAGAGCTATCTGCAGGAGCTGCTCGTGCAGGCTTTGAGGGCCATGCAGCACCCACGGGAAGCGGAGCGTTCGGTGCACTTCTCCTACGAGATGGTCGCCCTCTCGCGGGACACCGCCCACTCTCTTGGGTACCTAGACGCCGCATCGGACGACGGCAAGCCGTTCGTCGAGGTCTCCGGTCGGAAGGGCCTCGGCGTCAAGGCCGATGACCTGCTCGACCAGGTCACCGTACGGGCCACGCGGGAGGTGACCGCCCGACACGCCGACCTGGCCCCCGAGGAACAGCGGCGCACCGCGACGATCATCGCGACAGCGGCGATCCGCTATTTCATGATCAAGTTCTCGCGCGGGAGGGTCATCGCGTTCGACATCGACGAGGCGCTCAGCTTCGAAGGCGAGACCGGTCCATATTTACAATATGCCGCCGTGCGGGCACGAAAGATCCTGCACAAGCTCGAAGCCCGCGAGGGCATCGCGGCGACCACGTGGCTCCCGACGCTCGCCTCGACACCGACCGATGGCCTGGCCGGCGAGGCCGGCGACGAACTGTGGGACCTGATCCTCGAGGCGTCACGACTCGATGAGGTTGCCGAGCAGGCGGTGCGCACGCTCGAGCTCTCCGTGCTCGCCAAGTACGCCTTCGGACTGGCGCAACGCTTCAACGGCTTCTACCACAGCAGTCCGGTCATCGCCGAGGACGACGATGCCCTACGACACTGGCGCGCCGCAGGCGTCACCTATTTCCTGTCGCAGATGACGCGAGCTCTGGATCTGATGGGGTGCGAGGTGCCGAAGCAAATGTAATGAGGCTTGAGGCCAGCAGGCTGCTGACAAGTGGAATGGATCGGTTTCCTGGCGAGGCGTTCGGCTGGCAAGGCGCGAGGAGGGAGCAGCCAGGCGGGCTGTGACCCCGGTAAGCCGATGCCGCGACGCCGGTCCTCGCGGGCGCCTCGCCGGGAAACCTAGCGCTCGAGCGCCACCACCGTCTCGATATGCGGCGTGTTGGGAAACATGTCGAACACGTGGACCTGGTCGAGCTGGTAGCCAGACGCCCCGAGAGCCCGGAGGTCCCGTGCCTGTGTCGCGACATCGCAGGAGACATAGACGATCCGATCGGGCCTGCGACGAGCCAGCCGCGTCACCGCTTCCCGCGAGAGACCGGTGCGGGGGGGATCCACGATCACGGCCGCTCCGTCGAAATTGGCGGATCGTTTCAAGAACGTCTCGACCGGCGCCCGGACAACCTGCACGTCAGGGTCCACCTGCGCCGCGTTCGACACGAGATCGCCGATGCTGCACGGATCCCGCTCGACCGCTGTGACCGGCCCACCCCGCGTTGCCGCAACACTCACCGCGAAGAGCCCAACTCCGGCATACAGGTCCACCACCCTTGTACGTTCGGTGAGACCTGCCACCATGGAGACCAGCTCCGGTGCCAGATACCGGTTGGCCTGGAAAAAGGCGTCAGCATGCCGGCGAAGCGAGAGCGACCCTGCAGCGCCTGATGGCACAAACGCCGAGAGCGCGTCGGAGACATACGACGTGCCGGCCAGTACGACCCGATCCCGTGGGCCCCTGCCTCCTGCCGCGGTGAACCCGGTCACCCCGCCGACCGAGGCCAGCGCACGCAGTCTGCGGCCCACGGTGACTGGGTCACTCTGCATGACCACGTGCACCGCGCACTGGTCACCCGCGAGGTTCTGGGCCAACTCCACCGTCCGGGCGCCGATGGAGGTCAGCACGTCCACATGCGCCGCGAGCTCGGCGATGAGCTGTTCGGTCGCTGGGAGCAACTGTCCGGTACCTGCGACGTCGCACACGCGGTGCGACCCCTCTTCCAGGAATCCCAGCTTGCCCTCGCCTACATGAAGCCTGGCGCGCATTCGGTAGCCGGTCTCGGGGGAGGGGATGACCGGAAGCGGCACGGACAGCTCGATCCGTCCGATCCGACGATACGCGTCCCGGACGATCTCCGACTTCAACTCCAGCTGCCGACGGTAGTCGATGTGCGCAAACGACCGTCCGCCGCACTCCGGCGCGAAAGCGGCCGGTCGCCGGTCGGGACTCGGCTCGAGCACCTCAATCGTACGCGCCAGCACGACGTCTCGTCGCGAGCGCTCAACCGCCGCCCGGATACGCTCACCCGGAATGGTCCCACCAACCAGCACGACCCGGCCGTCATGACGAGCGATCATCCGACCGCCGACCGCTGGTCGTTCCACGGTCAGTTCGATGACGTCGCTACTCGACACGGCTGCGCCCAGAAGTCAGCAGGCAGAAGGCAGGAGTCAGAAGATCACCCGAGGGCTGCCGCCACGTTCAGCCGTCGAACCGAACCGTCGGCAGGCGAAAGCGCTCACGTAGCAAGCGGTCGGTGCAGGCTGTCAGCGCGCGCGCATAGGACGCCTGGGCCATGCGTGTCTTGAACGGAGCCAGCTCGGCGCAGGCCGCGTCTTCAATCCCCTCAATCGCCGACCCCGCCGCCGTCCGAGCAGCCGCGATCAAGCCACGGTCGATCGCGTCGAGCCGGTCGAGCAAGACGGCTCGCGCGGCGCCGCGAGCGCCGCGCGCGTCGCGACGCAGGGCGTCCAGGTCCGCGACCACCTGCTCCAGCGCCGCGTGGAGACCCGGCACCGCCTCGCGCATCGCCAGCAGGTTGGTGGACTGAACGAGAACCCGGTCGATATGGGCCGGCAGGCTGACGCGACGTCTGGCAGGTCGGCCGTGCTCCCGCGGCGCCGTCTCTCCGGCCTCGGCGTCCGGCTTCGATCGGTCCGGGGCGCCCGCCACACCAACGGCGCGGCGCCACTCGTCGAACACCTCGAAAATGTCCGCCTCGCAGTACTCAATCCGAAGCGGTCTCCGTTTCCGCCCGGTGGGCTGATAGCGCTCCAGCTTCCTGTCGATTCCCTGGACCACCACCTGAAGCGGCACTCCGGCCTCGGCCCAGCCACACACCCGCTCGAACGCCGGGCCCACGATGCGGATGAGATGGCCGTCGTTCCTGCGGCAGAGATACGTCTCGATTTCGCGGCAATACGCGCCCGGATCATCCATCACTGACCTCGGTGTTCCGCCTCCAGGCGAGACGGAGCCCGTGGAGCGTCAGGTCCGGGCTGACGTGGTCAATGGCAGAGGTTTCTCCGGCGATAATCCCGGCCAATCCGCCCGTGGCCACACAGACCGCCGGCTCGTCGCCGCCGAGCTCGTCACGCAGACGAGCAACGATGCCCTCGACCATGGCGACGTAGCCAAAAAAGAGCCCTGATTGCATCGACGCCACGGTACTCGTTCCGATGAGGTGGTCCGGTCGACGGACGTCGACGCGTGGTAGCCGCGCGGCCCGCAGAAACAGCGCGTCGGCCGAGATTTCGACACCCGGGCAGATGACACCGCCGACATACTCGCCCGCCCCGGAGATGACATCAAAGGTGGTGGCGGTCCCGAAATCAACGGCGATGATCGGCCGTCCCGCGCCGCCGTACTGGGTCAACGCCGCAAGACCATTGACCAACCGGTCGGCGCCGACATCCTCCGGGGCGTGATAGCGGATGGGCAGCCCGGCGTTGACGGCGTCGATCGTCAGTGTCTCCTGCCGGAAGGCCTGACGCACCATCTCGGTCACCGTTGCCGTGAGCGGCGGGACGACAGACGACAGCACGACGCCGGACACGTGCGCCATGTCCAAGCCGCATTCTTCGAACAACCGGCTGACGAGGACCCGCAGCTCGTCCGTCGTCCGCTCGGGCCGGGTGGCAAGACGCCAACTCTGGCCGAGAGTCTCCCCGTCGAAGATCCCGAGGACGATGTTGGTGTTGCCGATGTCGATCGCAAGCAGCATTGTTGCTCTGCAGGCTGCTGAAGCACCAGCCTGCTGGTCTCATGGTTCGGGCTTCAAACTGCGGGCTTCAGGAGCCTCTGAGGCAGCCTCCCCTTAGTGGCCCAGGTCATGCATTCGGTCGCAGTCGGCCGCCGATGCATCCCACCACGAGCGGCGCTGGGCTTCTGCTCGGCGGGGTCGAATACTGCCGGTATGCTCTCTCCTCGCGCCGACCGCGTGCCGTCCGCGGTATCCGTCGAGCAGGCCCTCGGTGCGTGACCGTACTTGTGACCGGGACCACTCAGCCTCCGGATGCCAGCCCGGCGTCTCGGACGTGGTGCACCTCGCCACCGGCTAGACGCTCGCGGCGCGTGCCAACCCGAACGAGCAAAGCGCCTTCCTCGTCAACGCCCTCCGTGACACCGCGACGCCGAACCGACCCAACCGACCACTCCACCGTTGCCCCGCGGCTCAACGGAGCCAGACGCTCCCATCGAGCAAGCAGACCGGCGATCTGTCCAGATTCGACGTCGGCACAACGAGAGGCCAACGCGGCCAGCAGCTCCACAAGCAGCTGCGCCGGGTCGACCGACCGACCCGACAGCTCTTCTACCGACCCGGCACGGTCGGCCAGCTCGTCCGGCCACACCACCTCGCGGAGGTTGACACCGATGCCGACAATGGCCCGGTCAATCCGGTCGTGTGCCGTAGTCGCCTCGGCCAGGATGCCCGCCACCTTGCGAGGGCGTCCGGCCGCGGACACCACGACGTCGTTCGGCCACTCGAGCGTCGCCTCGAGGCCTGTGCCTGTCCGGAGCGCCTCGGCCACCGCGACACCGACCGCCAGGGTCAGGACCGGGGGCGAGGCCGTGCGCAGCAGCACCGACACATAGAGACCGCTGCCGTGCGGCGAGAACCACCGGTTCCCGTGACGCCCCCGACCGGCGCTCTGGGCATCGGCCACCACCACGGTGCCATGCGCGGCGCCCTGGTCCGCCAGCCTGGCCGCAACGTCATTGGTCGACCTGACCTGCCGATAGTGACGCACGTGCCCGGCGAATGGCCCCAACCGGGTCGCCGCCGCCTGAAGCCTGGCGTCGAAATCAGCGGGCAGCACCGGCAAGCTCGAAGGTCATCGCGACCGGTGTGGCCGCCTGGGTGAGCGCCGCGATCGACACGTACTCGGCGCCGGTTCCCGCCAGCTCAGGCATCCGCTCGTGCGGCACCGTGTGCGACACCGAAATCTTGGCGCGGCCACGGCTGCGCCGCACCGCTTCCCTGACCGCCTCGATCGGCAGGCCGTGAATCCGCACCGTCGCCACGCCGGCCGCCAGGGCGGCATCGACATCCTCGAGTGTATGGGCCTCCACCTCGATCGGCAGCTCGGCATCGGATGCCCGGACCCGCCGCACCGCCTCCGCGATGTCGCCGGCCACGCGCACATGATTGGCCCCGACGAGCACGCCGTCGTCGAGCCCGACCCGGTGGCTCACCCCGCCGCCCACACGGACAGCATACTTCTCCAGGGCGCGCAAGGTCGGCGTGGTCTTCCTGGTGTCGAGCACGGTGATCCGCCCGCCACTGGCGTCGGCGAAATCGCGTGTCAGCGTGGCGATGCCGGTCAACCGCTGCAGGAAATTCAACGCCGTGCCTTCCGCCGTTAACAAGGGGGCGGCAAACCCCTGAAACCGCGCCAGCTCGGCGCCAGGCTCGCAGCGCTCTCCGTCACGTCGCGCCCCATCGACCACCACATGCGGATCGAGCTGCCGGAAACACTCGATCGCCACGTCCAGACCGGCCAAGACGCACGGCGTGGTGACGACGATGACACCGGTCGCCCTGACCTCGGAGGGCACGACAGCCTCGGTGGTCACGTCGCCCCATCGCACGTCCTCGGCAAGCGCCCGCCGCACGATTTCGCGATAGGACGACTGGTCGAGCGGGGCAAATGGCGTGACCGTCACGGCGTCAGCTCCGTCAAGATCTGTTCGAGTTGGCGACGGCGCAGCCGGGCCGCTTCCTGCTGCGCGACGGCCTCGTCGACCACGTCGGGCGCGGCTCGCTCGCGAAACTTCGGGTTCCCCAGCTTCCCATCCAAGGAGCGGAGCCGCCCAACGATCTTGTCGAGCTCTCGCCGCACACGCGCGGTCTCGGCTGCCTTGTCGATGATACCGGCGAGCGGCAGATTCAGATGCATCGGGCGCACGACGCGCCGCACCGTGTCGCTATCGCGCTCGATCGTGTCGACGAAGGCGAACGACTCGAGACCGGCCAGCCGCCGCACGTAGTCGGCATGCGCGTCGATCAGCTCCCGGTCGTCTGCGCTCGCCCCGTCGATCAGGAGCGTCAACTTCCTCGACGGGGCCACCCCCAGCTCGGCTCGCGCGGTCCGCACCGTGGTGATGATCTCCTGCACCAGCTCCAACACCACCACCGCGCCGTCGTCGGCCCAGGCCGGCCTCTCCTGCGGAAACGCCGCGCGGGTGATGGTCCTGGCCTGGCCGTCCGGGGTGAGCCCGTCATCCGGATCCTGTGGAAGCGTCTGCCATAGCTCCTCGGTCACGAACGGCATGAACGGATGCAACAGCCGCAGTACATGGTCGTGCACCGTCAGCAAGACCGCAATTGCTCGGTCCCGCTCCACCCCGTCCGCCTGCAAATGCGGTTTGACCAACTCGATATACCAGTCTGCGTACTCGTGCCAGAAGAAGTGATACAGCCGGTCGGCGGCCACGTCGAAGCGGTAGCTCTCGAGCGCTCGCGTCACCTCGCCGGCCAGCTCGCTGACCCGATGCAGTATCCACCGGTGAATGGTCTCGAGCTCTCCGCTCGAGGGAACCGCCGGACGCTCGGTCAGTGACTCCGGCAAGTTCATCAGGACGAATCGGGAGGCATTCCAGATCTTGTTGACGAACTGACGATAGCCACGCAACCGCCCCTCAGACAGTGAGATGTCCATTCCGGGCGAGGCGAGCGCGGCCAGGGTGAAGCGGAACGCGTCGGCCCCGATGTCATCCATCACCTGGAGCGGATTGACGACATTGCCCTTGGACTTGCTCATCTTCTGCCCGTGCGCATCGCGCACCAGCGAGGTGATGTAGACGGTCTCGAACGGCACGTCACCGGTGAACTTCAACCCGAGCATCATCATGCGCGCCACCCAGAAGAAGATGATGTCGAGCCCGGTGATCATCACCGTCGTCGGGTAGTAGCGCGCAAGGTCGGCCGTTTGGTCCGGCCACCCCATCGTGCTGAAGGGCCAGAGCCCCGAGCTGAACCAGGTGTCCAGCACGTCGGTGTCCTGTCGCAGTGCGCCGCCGCACGCACACCGGGCCGGCGTCTCCTCGTCGACGAGCACCTCCCCGCACTCGACGCAATACCAGGCCGGCACACGGTGTCCCCACCACAGCTGGCGCGAGATGCACCAGTCGTGAATATTGGTCATCCACTCGAAGTAGGTGCGCGCCCAGTTGTCCGGCACGAAGCGGGTCCGGCCGTCCTCGACCGCCGCGATCGCCGGCTCGGCCAGCGGCTTGATCCGCACGAACCACTGGGTGGAGACCAGTGGCTCGACCACCGTGTGGCAGCGGCTGCAGTGGCCGACCTGGTGGGTGTGATCCGCGACCTTCTCGAGCAGCCCCTCCGCCTCGAGCTGCTCGACGACGGCGCGCCGCGCGGCGAACCGATCCTGCCCGGCATAGGGCCCCGCCTCGGCAGTCATCCGACCGTCCTCGTCGATCACGGCAACTTGCGGCAGGTCGTGACGCTGCCCGATCTCGAAGTCGTTGGGATCGTGCGCCGGCGTCACCTTGACGGCTCCGGTGCCGAACGCCTTGTCCACGAACCCGTCGGCGACCACCGGCAGCTCGCGTCCGATGATCGGCAGCCGCAGGGTCTGCCCAACGATGTCGCAATACCGATCATCCTCCGGGTTCACGGCGACGGCCGTGTCACCGAGCATGGTCTCGGGTCGCGTGGTCGCCACGGTCACGACCTGGTCACCCTCCACAGCGGGATACCGGATGTGATACAGCTTGCCCTGCTGCTCGTCGTACGCCACCTCCAGATCGGACAGCGCGGTGCGACAACGGGTGCACCAGTTGACGATGTAGTTGCCGCGATAGATCAGCCCCTCGCGATACAGCGTCACGAAGACCCGGCGCACCGCCCGCGACAGGTCGTCGTCGAGCGTAAACCGCTCGCGGCTCCAGTCGACCGACGAACCGAGGGTGCGCATCTGGCTCGTGATCGTGCCGTGGCTCTGCCGGCTCCACTCGCGGACGCGCGCTTCGAATGCCTCGCGCCCCAGGTCGTGGCGGTTCGTCCCCTCCTCCGCCAGCTGCTTCTCGACCACGTTTTGTGTAGCAATCCCGGCGTGGTCGGTCCCTGGCAGCCACAACACGTCGTGACCTGTCATCCGCTTCCAGCGGGCTACGATGTCCGGCAGCGTCTGATTGAGCGCATGCCCGATGTGCAGCACACCGGTGACATTCGGCGGCGGCAAAACCATGCTGAAGGCAGGACGCGTCGACGCGGGATCGGCGCGGAAGGCGCCGGTCGACTCCCAGAAGTCGTACCATTTGGGATCGACGGTCGAGTGTTCGAAGCCTTTTGCCAGCTCGCGCATGCCGATAATCGTATCAGCCGCCGGTGAGGACTGGCTTTGCCGAGGAATATGCGAGCGCAGCAGCGGGAACCGGGGGGCCCCACACAACGCCCGGGCAGCGGGCCGAAGAAAGACTAACCGGGCACTGTGGAGGCGAAGGTCATCTGCGCGACTCGAGGCGCAGCGTCTCTAGCCGTCTTTGATCCGCTCGATCTCCTCACGCACGAGCTTCTCGGCCACACGGGCAACGACCTGAGACACCAGCTCGCTGTTCGCACCATCGGACAACCGGTCGATGACGCGCTCGGTCACGCGCTCAATCAGCTCCTCGCTCATGTCCAGCAACGAGGCCGGGCCGGGCCACGGATAGACCGTCTGTGGCCGCGTGGCGTCTCCCTGTTCGGCCGCCAGCAGCGATGCGAAAGCGTCGGCCAGCGACGGTGGCGTTGCGCGCGGCATTGATTCGTGGGATTCCTGTGACGTCGGTGCCGTCGGTGCCGTCGGTGGCGCGGCTGCCACAGACCTGTCACCCCGCTCGGCTGGGCCCGGTGCTGCCGCCACCGGTTCTGGCGCCGAAACCGGCGGGGTCGGAGCCGCCTCGGGTGTGTCTTCGTCCTCGCCTAGCGATGGCGTTGCGGACACGCTGGGACCGGCCACGGAAGCCTCGACCTGTGGCGTATCCTCTAGATTGTTGAGGTCTAGCTTGTCGAGCGCCCCTTCGAGTGCACTCAACGCTCCTTCCAGCGAGTTGATATCGACCGCTGAGGCCGACGTGGCTGGCTGGGCGGGAGGCTCATTGTCCTTCTCCGAGCGCGCTTGCCCGGAGTCGCCGGGCTCTTCTTCCGAGAGGCGGTCGAACGCCTCGTCCATCTGATCCAGGTAGATCCCGAGCGGATCATCTGCTCCGAGTCCCCGGTTGCCGCTCGCCGACGGCGAGGCAGCGTCCGCGTCATCTGATGGCGTCTGTTGCGGCGGCAGCCGAGCGGTCTCGGTTTCATCGGAGTCGTGCGCATAGGAAGCATCGGCCTGCGCTGGCAGCCCGGGCGCGGCCTCTTCACCCTCAGCGGCAGCCGCAGAGCCGTTATCAGCGTCGGCCGGACGGGACGGCGCGACACCGACCGGTCTGGAGGTTGCCGGCTCGACTGGTGCCGCCTGCCCGCGGAGCAATGCACGGACGCGGCTGATGACAACCTGTGGCTCGAACGGTTTGACCAGCACCGCGTCACTGCCGACCTGCCGCGCTCGATCTTCGTCGACCGGCTCGAACGCCCCGGTCAGCAGGACGACCGGAATGTGCGCCAGTGCGGGATCCTCCTTGATGAACATCGCAACGTCGTAGCCGTCGCGCTCCGGCATGCCGGTGTCGGCCAGTACGATGTCCGGCGGATCCGACTTGATGCGGTCAATCGCTTGCTGCCCGTCCCCGACAGCGATGACTTGGATATCCTCGTCTTCGAACGTCAATTCGATCACTCGCTGGATGGTCACGCTATCGTCGGCGAGCAGGAGTGTTTGCGACATAGATTCGCCCGAGCGTACTTGCACCATGCAGAGAAGTCAAGCGTAGACAGGGACTTAGAGCCATACTGGCGTCGAACTATGTGGTCCCGCTCAGAAGCACGGTCACGCACCGAGGGCCCAGCCGGCGGATACCGCGCACGGCTCGCTGTAGGCGCGAGGAGGGAGCATGCCGGCAGTGTTCGACCCCGCCGCGCAGAAGCCCGGCGCCACCCTTGGCGGGAGGCATCGGCGACCGAATGCGACCGCATTTATGACCGGGGCCACTAAGCCGGGACTTGCCGGTGGTGCTCACGGATGAACGTGACGATGTCCCGCATTGGTGTTCCGGGTTGAAACACCCCCTCGATCCCGATGGTCTGCAGTCCGGGCAAGTCCACATCGGGAATGATGCCCCCGACCACCACGACGACATCGTCGAGACTCTTCTCCCGCAACAGGGCCATCACCCGAGGGCAGACATAGTTGTGAGCGCCGGAAAGAATCGACAGACCGATGACGCCCGCGTCCTCTTGCAGGGCGGCCTCGACGATCTGCTCAGGTGTCTGGCGAAGACCCGTGTAGATGACCTCCATCCCCGCGTCGCGCAGCGCGCGCGCAATCACCTTCGCGCCGCGGTCGTGTCCGTCCAGACCCGGTTTTGCAATGATGACGCGGATCTTATCCATGTCCATCCGAGGCGGGCGTTCGTGTCATCGGGGAGCCAGGCCGAGCCTGCGGCAACATGCAACCGACGCGACGGGGACCATGGCGTCGCGCGAGGTCATCCTTGAATGCGAAACGCCACGAGCGTGGTCGCCACATCGTCGCCCGACGCGGCCGAGATCTCGATCAGGTAGTCTCCTCGGGGGAACGGCGCCAGCTGCAAGGTCAGCTCGTGCGGTTCACCAGCCGACGGCTGCTCGACGGGCAGATCCCGCATCGGCGTGCCTTCGCGGCTCAACAGCTTCGCGGTGACCACCGGGGGCACATTGCCCGGGATGTATGCCTCGACACGCACCAGCAGTGCCTCGGTACGCCGGAAGAAGCGGGTCGCGGTCGGCAAGGCATCGGGGTTGTCAACGAGCTGTCTCAGCTGGAGCTCGTTCTGCGCTCGGTGAACCGCCGGGGTGCTCAGTGCGACGTCGGTGCCGGTGAAATCTGGAATCGTCACCTCGTTCACCGCCCGGTCGAGCACATCGCCGTACTCGTCCTCAATGGCCGCATTGAGCTCGAGCTCGCCGGGGTCTGCCTCGAAATCCGCTCGCGGCGCCTCGTTGTCCCGGCTCGGCACCTCCCCGCGGAAATACGCGCCACTATCGCTCATGGCCATCAGCATCACTTGGGACGCCGATTCGCGCCGCTGACTCTGACCGGTTCCGACCGGCTCCCAGACAAACGTCACCTTCGTCTTGCCGTTGTCGCCACGCCGCGTGCCGACCCAGGTTCGAACCAGTCGGCCACGCGTCGGCTCCGCCAACTTCGCCAGCGCGATGTCCACCGCTTTCGGTATCTCCGGCTTCGGCGGCGCCAGCACTCGAGCGGCGTTCTCTTCGGTGAGCGCATAGTAGCCCGGGCGGGCGCGAATCTTGACATCGGGCCGATTCACACGGACCTTGATCTCGTGAAACTTGCCGTCGATGGGCGCCTCAGATGAGGTGTAGCCCAGCAGGTAGTAGGCGCTCTGGTCGCGAACAATCTGCGCCAGACCAGGTCCCACATCGTTTCGGTTCACAATTGCCCGCCCGTCGGTCTCCTCGGCAAGGACATACAAGGTGTCTTGCAGTGCCTGCAAGACTCGCCTGTCGGTCTCCGGCCCAATCGGCACGTTGCTGAGGTCGTATTCGTACACTGCCAAGCCGCGCGGGTCGACCATATACAGGCTCGTGTTGTTCTTGTT
>JASLOY010000489.1 GCA_030745255.1 Vicinamibacterales bacterium | reverse complement strand
GCTGCTTCATGCCGTGCGAGAATGCCTCGACCAGTTCCTGCTCCCACTGGGTCAGCTCGAAGAGCTCGAGCATCTCCGCGACACGGGTGCCGACCCTGGCGTCTTCGATGCCGTAGAGACCGGCATGGAAACGCAGGAACTCGCCAGCGGTCAGCTTCTCGTAGATGAACGGCCGGTCGGGAATGAAACCGAGCGAGGCCTTCGCCGCCTCCGGCTCGGTCGCCAGGTCGTGGCAGTTGACGACGACGCGGCCGGCCGTCGGTTTCAGCAGCCCGGCGATCATCCGGATGGTCGTGGTCTTGCCGGCACCGTTCGGCCCCAGGAAACCGTGAATCTCGCCGGCGCGGGCTTCGAGGCTCACGCCGTCGACCGCGGTGAAGTCCCCAAAGGTCTTGACGAGGTCGTGAATCGCGATCATGGAGATGGCTGTCCTCGGCAGCCGCACCAGCCCTCGGTGTCCCGCGGGAGGGTCGGTATCGGAAACGCCGAGTTCTCGAGCGCGATTGGCGGCGTCGCCAGCAGCACCGTTGTCGAGTCGGGCGCGAGCTCGAGGTCCAGCACGGTCATGCGCAGCCGTCCGATGAGCGGAAGAATGACAAGCTGGCGCTCCAGCCCGCCGCGCGTCAGCCGCAGGTGCGTGCCATCGGCCGGGAACTGGTTGAGCGTCGGGTCGACCGGCCACCACGACGCCCCGTCGGCCCCCTCGTCCAGATAGACCTCCGGCCAGGCGTGGTAATAAAACGCTCCGCGCATGTAGACCAACCCGACCGCGATACGGGTCGGGATACCGAGCGCGCGCGCCATCGCCACATACAGCGCCGTGTGCTCGTTGCAGTCCCCGATCTTCGTGCGCAACACCTCGCGCGCCGACGGGAAGCCCACGGTCGGCTTCTTGTCCAGAAGCCCGTTGACATAACGGGTCAGCGCTTCGGCGCGGGCGCGCGCGCCGACGAAGCTACCGGCGGCCAGCGCCGCCTCGGCCCGTATCGCCGGGTCGTCGCTTTCGATAAGCGGTTCCGGCCCGAGATACCGACCTGCGTCAGCGTCTGGGGAGCCGTGCACCGGTGTCTCCGGTCGCGTGATCTCGATGACGTCGCCGTCAATGGTCTGTCCGACGCCGTCGAGATCGGGGCTCGACAGGTCGGCGCCTTCCAGCCGCACCCGGAGCCGCCGCACGCCACGCGGGTCGTCAATGCGCTGGGTCATGACCGGCACGACCGCCGCCGCTTCCAGCAGATCGGTCTGCGCGCGGCCCGGCACCGCCATAATCGTCGCCCGGTCAGCCGGCTCCCGCTGGGTCAAGATCCCGAGTGGGCTCTCTTCGCGCACGACCTCTCCGGTGTCGGTGACCCAGGAGGTGGTCTGCAGCCCGGCGAACCTCATGTCCACCCTGAATGCCGGCATCCGTGTGTTCCCAACCCGCACGACTTCCCGCTCGCCGATCTGCACCACGACCGGCACGTTGCTGAGGGTCGCCGGGTCGAACACCATCCACTCGTGGCGGTCGCCAGGGACCAGGCCCTCACTTGCGAGCCGGCGACCGAGGTTGATCGTCAGCAGCGGGGGCTTGGCGAGCGCACGCTCCTCGGTACGGGTGACCCCGGCCGTCGTGACGTCCACGACCAACCGCCAGGCGTCACCACCCTGGGACCCTGCCGGTTGCGGGCGCTCGACCCGACCATGCACCGTGATCGGCCCGGTCCCGGGGTCGAGCGAAAACTCGAATGACCGGAGCGCGAACGTGTCGTCGACACGGGCCGTCGTGCGAATTCGGGCAGCCGTGGTCGCGCCGAGCAAGGTCATCTCGAGCTGTCCGTCCTCTTCTAGACGAAACCCGTCGTTGGTGGGCACGACCTGTCTGGCGGTGAACCCGATTTTGGCGCCGCGATAGTACACACCGCGCCACTCGGCGGTGGAGCCATACCTGGACAAATCGGTGGCCAGATTGACCGAGGCCTGGAGATAGGACCGGTTCACGAGGACCGCCATGGTCGCCACCCAGGCGATGAGCACCAGCACGGACACCGACCTGGTCACTGACCGAGGCAGCGGTCTCGGCCGTATCCAGGCATGGCGCCGGCGCGGACCTGTCGGTTCTGATGTCGACATTGGCTGCTCTCAGTCTACGGGGCTCTGGCAGGCTTTTCAGGCTGCGTACCCGAAATCGACAGCAGGGATGGGCGACATTACGCGGAGGGGTGCGCCGAGTCGTGCCGGAACGGCACACCGTCACACGGATCCGTCTGTCCAGGTTGACGTGGAGAGGGTACGACGAGTCTATTGCGGCAGACCGGGACCACGCCGCAGTCGACCCGGGCGGCCGCCGCGACCACGACGGTCCTGGCGCATCCGCACGATTTCGTTCTCGAAGATCTCCATCTGGTCCGGTGTCAAAATCGCGGCAATGTCGCTGTTCATCTGCTCCTGCTCGGTTTCGAACCGGACCCGGACCTCGTCATTGATCTCACGCAACCGTTGCCGACGAGTCTCGAACACCTCGCGCAACTGCTGATCCTGCTCGGTTGTCAGTTCGATGTCGGCCGCGATTCTGTCCAGGAGCCGTTCGGTCATGCGTGCCGGTGCCGGCCCGCCCGGACGGCCTGCCAGACCGGGTCGACCGAACCCGGCCGGCGGACCCGCCCTCATCCAGATCAACGGTCTGACCGCCACACCGGCCCCGAGACCGGCGACGAACACGACCAGCACGAAAAGACCAACCCACATGCGCGTGCTCGGGCTGTTCATTGGACGTCTCCTGACAAGAGACGTAGGACGGCGAAGCTCACCGGCTGCTCCTGCCTCCTGTCTCCTGACTCCTGGTCATCTCCCTAAAACGGCTCGTCTGGATCCGCCGTCAGCACCGCCTCGAGCAAGGTGTCGTCGGTGACCTCCTCCTGCCAGAGGAGGCTGAACGCCGGCAGCCCCTCCGCCTCGTCCTCGACGACCCACTCGGCCACCAGCTCGGAGAACTCCAACGGCTCGGCCGCCTCGGTTGTCCCGAAGCCCAGCGCCGCCACCAGCATCAATGCGACTGCCACTGGCGCCAGCCGGAATGTCCAGACCCGCCAGTTCAGTACATCGAGCCAACTGGTATCCGGCTCGAGGCTCGCCATCACCCGGCGGGAAAAGTCCGGCGGCGCCTCGGCCACCGGACGCGCCGAGAGCACCGAAGCCACGAACCGCTGCCCCTCGAGCGACTGGCGACACGACTCGCACTGCTCCAGATGCCGCTCCAACCGCTGTCCCTCGCCGAACTCGAGCCGCCCTTCCAGACGCCGAAGCAACAGCGGACCGGCTTCA
>JASLOY010000488.1 GCA_030745255.1 Vicinamibacterales bacterium | reverse complement strand
CGGTCGACACCTGCGGCGACGGGTAGACGGTGAAGCCGAGCTTGCTCTTCTTGCCGTAGTCCACGGAGAGGCGCTCGAGGAGGAGCGCGCCGGCGGGCGGAGGCCGCAGAGGCGGCCGAGGACCGGAGGAGGGGCGCGAGCCAGCGTCGTGGCAAGCCGCCTCGGGCGTGAGCCACCAAAGCGTCCAGGAGGGGCACGGGCCGCCGAGGCCGGCGACGTTGGCTAGCCGCCCCGGGCGTATGCCAGAAAAGCGCAGCGCGTCGAGCATCGAGGATCGCGACGCGAAGCGGATCTTCGCGGCCACGCAGGAGGCCGGGCTCAGCCGGATCGACCATCTCGTGATCACCCACTACCACACCGACCATGTGGGTGGGCTCGAAGCGCTGGCGGCGATGATTCCGATCGGCCAGTGCTACGACCACGGCACCAACACCGAGGAAGCGAATCAGCGCTGGGTCGACGTCTATCTCCGCGTGTGCGGCGACACGCGGACGGTCGTCTCGGCAGGCGACCAGATCTCGTTGGGGGGCGTGGAGGTCGACGTCATCGCGTCCAATGAGCGCATCATCTCGACTCCAGTCAACGGAGGGGTCGCGAACCCGCTGTGCGCGACCGCCGAGCAGAAGGCGCAGGCCAGTCCCGAAAACCAGCGCAGCGTCGGCGTGCTGTTCACGTTCGGACGGTTCACGTTCCTCGACCTCGGCGACTTCAACTGGGCGAAGGAGGTCGAGCTCTCCTGTCCGGTGAACCTGGTCGGCGAGGTGACGGTCTATCAGACGAGCCGCCATGCCGCCTTCGACGATGCCGGGTCACCCACGCATCTCTATGCGATCAAGCCGCAGGTGGTGGTGGTGAACAACGGTCCGCGGAAGGGGCTGGGCGGCACATCGCCGGGATACGACGAGGTGATGACCCGGCACTATCAGCGCATCGCCGCCAGTCCTGGAATAGAGGGTGTCTGGCAAGGGCACCGTTCGCTGTTCGCATCGGGGCCCGACGACAACACCGCCGAGGAGCTGATCGCGAATCTCGAAGATACCGACGCGTGCGAGGGACACTGGATTCGCGCCTCGGTCGGCGCTGGCGGCGCCTTCACCATGCTGAACAGCCGCAATGGCCACAGCCGCTCCTACACGGCGCGCTGACCGTCATCAACATCGAGACTCCGATGAACCTGGATTCCCGTTTCCTGCTCGCGTCCGCACTGGTTGGCCTGTGCGCCTGTAGCGGCGAGACCGCGATGGCACCGCTCGACGCCGAGCCGCAGCGCGACTTCGTCAAAGGCGGCGACGGGCGGAACGGCGGCTACGAGTCGGTGCCCGGCTGGTGGAAGCCGGCGCCGGATCACGACGCGCCCTGGACGTGGGGAGAGGTGTCGGGCGTGGCGGTAGACACGCCGGACCGGATCATCGTGGCCGTCTGGGGAGACCGCAACGCCGACGGGGAGCGTCGCGACGGCACGTCGAACTACCTGGTGGTGGTCGACCGCGACGGCAATCTGGTGGAGAACTGGTCGCAGTGGGACGGCTCGCTGAACCGTCCCCACCAGGTCTACATCAGCCCCTACGACCCCGAGCGCCATGTGTGGATAGTGGAGCGAGGCCGCGGGCGCGGCGTCACCATGCAGGTGCTCAAGTTCACCAACGACGGCAGCGAGCTGGTGATGCGGCTGGGCGACGGCAACGACCCGGCGACGCGGGCGGAGGCGCGGGCCAACCCGACTCCCGGCCCCTTCGACTACGGCGACCCGGCGGTGCTGGCCTTTCTGCCCGACGGCAGCTTTCTGCTCGGCGACGGCTACTGGAACACGCGCATTGTCAAGTACGACGCCGACGGCAACTACCTGCTGGAGTGGGGCGAGGCTGGCACCGGTCCCGGGCAGTTCGACCTGGTCCACGGACTGGCCATCGACCAGGAGCACCGTGTCTTTGTGGCCGACCGCCGAAACAACCGGATTCAGATCTTCACCGAAGACGGCGACTTCATCGAAGAGTGGCCCGACATCACCGACCCGGTGGGTGTGTTCATCGACGAGCACCACGCAGTCTGGGTCATCTCGGCCAGCCTGCATCGGGTGCTCAAATACAGCCTCGACGGCGAGCTGCAGCACACCTGGGGCGCCTATGGTGGCCCTGGCGGCCTGGCTGGCGGGCTGTTCCGTCCGCACCAGATCGACGTGGACGAAGAGGGCAATGTCTACATTGCCAGCTGGTCGGGCGGCTGGCTCAACAAGTTCGTGCCGAAGCCCGCCGCAGATCCGAGCAAGCTCTTGGGAAGAGGGCTCGTCCTCGAACGTGAGACGTGAGAGCTAGAGATAACCCGGAACCGGGACCCATTCGTCAGGCCTTCGGCTGGCTGCTCATCGTTGTGTCGCCGGTGCCTGGCATTTTTTCGTTTGTCGGGCTCTTCCAAACCTGGGACCGACTAGGACAGGCAAACTCACCCATCTGGACTCTCCCGATCGTGATGCTGTGTTACCTTACTTTCACGGCGGCGCTGCTATGCGTCGGGCGCGGCTTGTTGAGCGGTCGAGACAAACTTGTGTGGAATGGATCCAACCTTTTCTGGGGCACGATGACGGTGTTCTTGACGTTGTTCTTCGTTTTCGATTGAGACGGACAGCCGGAGCCGGCGAGCGAAGCACCGCATGGTAGACACTGTCTACTCTGTTGCTTCGAGGCGTCTGGCACGACGTCTAGCGGCTGGTAACCATGGGGAAATTGCAGATGCTCAAGAAATGCTGCGTAGCGTTCTTTACTCTAGCGATCATGCTCACGCTTGCACCGCGGCCGGTCATGGCCCAGTCCGCCGCCGACGGGATGCCGATGCGGACGCCGGATGGCCAGCCGGATATCTCCGGCGTCTTTACCTTTCGCACCCTGACACCGCTACAGCGGCCCGCCCAGTTCGCGGGACGAGAGACGCTGACGCCCGAGGAAGCCGCGGCGTTCGAAGCGTCGGAGAGAACGCGTCAGAACCGCGACCTCTTCGACCCGGAGACGGGGGCGCCGAACGCCGGATACCAGTCGCGCGCCGATGGCGGCGTGCTGTCGTACAACGAGTTCTGGTACGAGCGCGGCATCGAGCTGACCTCCGACAAGCGGACGTCGCTGATCATCGATCCCCCTGGCGGACGGTATCCGCCGCAGACAGAGGCGGCCCGCATGGCGAGCCGGGAGCGGGCGGCCGACCGGCGTGAGCATATGTACGACTCCTACGAGAACCGGGGTCTGGGCGACCGGTGCATCATGTTCTCGAAATCTGGCCCACCGATTCGGTCTGGAGCCTACAACAACAACTT
>JASLOY010000487.1 GCA_030745255.1 Vicinamibacterales bacterium | reverse complement strand
GAAATCGCGTTCACTGGCCGCCTGCGAGACGGCGCCGACGACCATGAGGACTTCTACTGCGTAAGCGCGGAGTGGGACTGGGACGACGGAACGCGATCGGAGAGCATTTTCGATTGCGATCCCTATGAGCCAGGCGTCAGCGAAATCCGCCGCCGCTTCTCCCGCCGCCATTCCTACGACGTGGGTGGGCGCTACGAGGTGCGGCTGACACTCAAGCGACGTGACGAAGTGGTCGAGACCGCGCGAACGGGCGTGGTCATCCAGGGCGGCGGTTTCCTGGGCTCGCAGTGAAGCTCCGCCTCAAACCGACTAGACGGCTGTCGGCTGCGCATCACTGACAGGCCTTTTCTCACAGCCCCGCTACGCCGGGGCTAGACATCTCCGACGTGGCGACGAAACAGTTGACCCAAACTACGTTCTCGCCCATGGGAGATGTCTAGCAGTCGCGCGTCACTTGCAACGGAACCGCCTGCAATCGTCCCTCGACCAGCCGAAAGCCCCGCGTTTCTCCGGTCACGACAGACACGATCAGATACAGGAAATCGGCATTTCTCGCTTCTTGCTCGTCGGTCTGGGACGGCCATGCCGATGACGTCGGATGGGAGTGATACGCGCCCACCACGACTAGCCCAGCCTGGCGGGACGCCTTGATGGCGGCAAAGTGATCGGCCGGGTCGACCAGATAGCGGGTCGGGCTCTGACGGAGGTTACGCGCCGGATGCACCGACTCGATACCTGTCCCCGTTCCGATCAGCAGGCCGCAGCATTCGTTGGGCACGGCCTGCTCAGCATGCCTGGCGATGTCGCGGAGCACCGTGGCACACACCAGCACGTCACCCGGTCCTGGCGTGCTCGCCACTATTCGCTGCGAGGCGACCTGAGCTTGGTCAGTCGTGACCGCCACCGGCCCGCCGATTCGAAGACCCGGTCAATCTCGGTGCTCGAGTCCAACCCTCGCCGCAATGCCTCGAGCTCGCCAATCAGGGCATCGAGCGCCTCACCGATAGCGTCGGCATTCGAGTGACAGATGTCCCGCCAGATGTCTGCCGGACTCGACGCGAGCCGGGTGGCATCGAAGACCCCCCGGCCGGTCAACGCCAGCCCGCGATCCTGTGCGTTGGTCCCAACGACGTGCATCAGGGCGCTGGCGGTCAGTTGGGGGAGATGACTGACAAAGGCAAGGAGCCGGTCATGCTCGGCAGGATCGACGATGTGGGGCTCGGCCCCCAACGTGCGGACGAAGTGACATAGCCGCTCCAGCACCCCGGCGGCGCCGTCGCCCTCCGGGGTGAAGAGCCAGGGACGGTTCACGAAGAGATCCGCTCGAGCGAATTCAATTCCGCCACGCGGAGCGCCGCCGAGTGGGTGCCCCCCGATGAACGTGAATCGCGACGGCAGCAGCCTGGCGGCTTCCACGGTCGTGCGTTTCGTGCTACCCACGTCGGTCACGACCGCCGGCGTCCTCACGAAGCGGTCGAGCTCGGCCAGCCGGTCGATGTTCTGTTCCACCGGCGCGGCCAGAATGACGAGATCCGCCTCGGCCATGACGACCGGGTCATCCGCCGCAACGTCGATGGCATGCAGCACCATCGCCCTCTCGAGCACCTCTTTCCGATCGAGACCGATGACCAGCGACGACGGCCAATGCTGTCTCGCCGCAAGCGCGATCGAGCCACCGATCAGCCCAAGTCCGACGATCGCCACCTTGTCGAATATCGGTGACGACCCGCTCGACCCACCCGGCTGGATCACCGGCAGCACACGCGGCGGATTAGCCATCCCGTTTCTTCTGACTGCTGCCTTCTGACTTCGCGGGGTTCACGCTACGTGCCCCACCCACGTCGGGCCACCGGGTCGAGGCAGATGCTTCGCCCGATGGCCGGGGCGATGATGCGCAGCTCCGCCATCAACCGGTCGAACTGCGATGGAAAGATTGATTGAGCTCCATCGCTGAGTGCCTTGTCCGGGTCCGGATGCACCTCGATGATCAATCCGTCGGCGCCGGCGGCAACGGCGGCCCGGGCCATGGGAGACACCTTGTCCCGCAACCCGGTACCATGACTCGGGTCGGCTACGATCGGCAGGTGACTCAGCTTCTGGACGACCGGAATCGCCGAGATATCCATCGTGTTCCGGGTATAGCTCTCGAAGGTCCGGATGCCCCGTTCACACAGAATGACATCGGTGTTGCCGCCCGAGAGCACGTACTCGGCCGAGAGAAGCCACTCTTCGATGGTCGCCGAGATGCCTCGTTTCAGAAGCACCGGTGTCTGAATCTTGCCCAGCTCGCGTAGCAAGGTGTAGTTCTGCATGTTGCGCGCACCGACCTGGAGGATGTCGGCATAGCGCGCGACCAGGTCAATCTGGCTGACGTCCATGACCTCAGAGGCGACCTTCAGCCCTTCGGCATCAGCAGCCGTGCGCATCATGCGCAGCCCTTCTTCGCCGAGGCCCTGGAAGCTATAAGGAGAGCTTCTTGGCTTGAAGGCGCCACCACGGAGCACCTTGGCGCCAGCCTTCCGTACCGCCACCGCAGAAGCCGAAATCTGTGCTTCGTTCTCCACCGAACAGGGCCCGGCCATCACGATCACCTCGTCGCCACCGACTCGAAACTCTCCGAATGAGACGGTGGTGCGTTCGGGCTTGAACGTGCGGCTGGCGAGCTTGTACGGTTCGGTGATCCGCAACACCTCGTGCACGCCGTCCATGACCTCGATGAGCCGGGTATCGAACGACCGGTTCCCTCCGACCGCGCCGAGCACGCTCCGCAGCTGCCCGGTCGAGCGGTGCACATCGAACCCCTTCTCCACGAGCTGCGCGATGACGTGCTGAACCTGCTCCTCGCTGGCGCGTTCTTCCATTACGACAACCATGACCCACCATCCTCTCCTGTCATTCCACGACAGACCCCGCCCCTCATTCTGTGGACCGCTCCAGACGTCGAGCCTCGTCGATGATCCGCTCGAAGAGCCGCGTTATGGCCTTCGCTTCGAGCGGGCCGCCGTTGCGGGCGCGAACATGGCGCAGCACTTCTATTTCCCGGTCCGGCTGATACACTTCCATCCCGACCGTTTCCTTCAGCTGCCCAATCTCTTTGGCGCAACTCGCGCGCTCGTTCAGTAACGCGACCAACGTGGAATCGAGCTCGTCCATCCGTGCTCGTATTTTCGCGATCCGTCGATCGACATCGTCTCGATCCGCCTGCGCGGGCGATCTGTCTTCTGACGTCATGTCACGCTCGCGTCTCCTTCCGCATCCGAACCGCCACCGTGCTTCAATCCGGCGACAAAGCGCTCGACCGACGCCAC
>JASLOY010000486.1 GCA_030745255.1 Vicinamibacterales bacterium | reverse complement strand
CTTCCTGGTGTTCCGTGGTCTGCTCGTGCGGGTGGTCGCTCCGCGCTTCGCCGTCTTTGCCGTCTTCCGCTTCTTTGCCATTCGCGCTGTCGTGCCTTCCGCTTTCGCTCGCCGGCAGCCCGCTTCGGCGAGCTACGGCGGACCCGCCGCAGCCTTGGTGGAGGCGGGCTCTTTGCTTCTCTTCTGACTTCTGACTTCTGACTTCTCGGGAATTTCCTCCCTCAGTCCTCTTTCACGATTTCCGAGACGTCCGCCAGCTGCAAGATCAGCCGTTCGAGTCGCCTCAACAGCACGAGACGACGCAGCCGAATCTTGCTGTCCTCGGCCATCACGAGCACGTCGGTGAAGAACCGGTCCACCGCTGGGCCAAACCCTGCCGCCTCGGCGAACGCTGCCCGATAGTTCTGACCGCTCTGCACCGCCACTTCAATCTTTTCTTTCCGACCCTCCAATTCGGTGGCGAGCTGTGCCTCAGCGGACTCCACATGCTGTGTCGACAGGGTGACCGTCTGCGCTTCGACCTGTTCGAAGTCGAGAGGGTCTAGGTCCTTTGCAATGTTTCTGACGCGCTTGAACAGCGTGGCGAGCTTGAGGAAATCGGCCGACCCGGTGAACTCCGGTAATACCTCGAGCTTGCGGCGAGCGTCGACCGGCTTCACCTCACTCAGCGACGTCTGGTGCGTCACGGCGCGCACGTTGCGCACGTCGTACCCTCGCTGTTCGAGCACGTAACGGAGCCGCTCGAAGAGAAAAGGCACGAGCCGCGCGTCATGCGCCACCGAAGACTCGCCTTCTTGCACCGCTTCGGCCATCGCCAGAAGACTGCCGAGATCCGGTCTCTCACTCAGCCCGGTCAGGTCCGGCAGGTCGACGAGGATCCTGAAGACCCCGTGCGCCTGCCGGCGCAGCCCAAACGGATCTCTCGAGCCGGTCGGCTTCTCGCCCGCTTGAAACAGACCCACCAGCGTGTCGAGCTTGTCGGCCAGCGACACCGCCGCCCAGCTGACCCCTGCCGTCCCCAGATCTCGCAGGCGCGGCGGCGCGTCGACAGTCACCCCAATCGGCAGGTAGTGGTGATAGATGGCCCGCCACACCGCCTCGGGCTCGCCATCCTCCCGCGCATAGATGCCACCCATGCGCCCCTGCAGCTCTGGAAACTCGCCCACCATGTCGGTGGTCAGATCGGCCTTGGCGAGCAGCGCCGCACGCGCGGCGTGGCCCGCTCGCTCCTCGGCGGCAAAGGCCTCGCGGGTGACGCGACCGGCGAGCTGCTCGATGCGCCGCGCCTTGGCCAGGTAGCTGCCTAGCTTCGCGTGGAACCGAAGGGTGTCGAGGCGATCGAGACGTGACGCCAACGGGGCGCTTCGATCCGCCTTCCAGAAGAAGCGCGCATCGCGCAGGCGTGCGATGAGCACACGCTCGGAGTTATGCGCGATAACCCGCACATTGTCCCGAGGCGTATTGGTGACAGCGAGAAAGTGCTCGGTCAGACGGCCGCGCCGCGTCACGACCGGAAAGTAGTGCTGATGGTGAATCATCGTCGTCTTCAGCACCTCATCCGGCAGCGCCAGGAACTCCTTTGGAAAGTGACCGGTGACAACCGACGGATACTCGACCAGATCGGGCACCTCGTCGAGCAGCGAGGACTCCCCGCCGGCGGTGCCGACGACGCCGCCGGCGCGCTTGGCGTATGTCCCGAGCTTCTGCTCGATACGAGCGCGCCGTTCCTCGCGGGACAGCAACACGTATCGCCGCTTGAGCCCCGTCCGATACTCGGCGAAGGAACCGACCCGGAACCCGCGCCCTGGTGTGCCCTCTTTCGCGAAAAAGCGGTGTCCGTAGGTCTTCGCCCCCGCCCGGATCGGCGCGACCCCGCGGGCCAACGCCCCCGGCGTGCGATCGATGACAAACGGCACGACACGACCACCAAAAAGGAACAGCAGCCAACGGATCGGCCGTCCGAAGAGCAGATCGCCTCGGCCGTCCTCGAGCCGCGCGTCCCAATGCATCTGTTTGGCGAAGGCGAGATCGCGGAGCACGGCAGCCAGCACACCGCCCAGCACCGAGCGTGCGGCGGCACCCCGCTCACGCCTCTGGTAGGCCAGGTAGTCTCCTTTCGGGGTCTCGACCTGCGATAGCCGGGCGACCTCCACCCCGTTCTTCCGCGCGAACCCCAGGGCCGCCCGCGTCGGCTGACCATCGGCATCGAACGCCGCCCTGATCGGCGGACCGGTCAGCGTCTCTTCCAGATCGGCCTGCCGGTCGGCCACCTTGGCGACGCGCACGACGAGGCGACGCGGCGTCCCGAAGGGCTCCGGAGGCAGCGGACAGTCGAGACGGGCCGCCGCCAGCTGCGAGCCCACGCTGTCCCCGATCTGCCGCGTCAGCGACGGCAACCAGCTCGCCGGCAGCTCCTCACACCCGATCTCGATCAGCAGCTCTCGATACATGATCTTCGGCGGACGCGTCATGCCTCGACGGGCTCCCCGACGTGGGCGGCGGCGATTGCCACTGCCAGCTGCCGGACCCGCAGGATGTAGGCGGCGCGCTCCGTCACCCCGATCCCGCCACTGGCATCCAGGAGATTGAATGTATGTGAGCATTTGAGACAGGAATCGAGCGCCGGCAGCACGAGACCGGAGCGCAGCAGCGTCTCCGTCATCTGGTGGTGTCGGTCGAACTGCTCCCGATGAAACGCTGCGAACTCCGCTTCGGGCGTGTCGACCATGCCGAAGGCGTACTTGGTCTGCTCCACTTCGTCCTGGTGGCGCACCTCCCGATAGGTGACACCCGACGCCCACTCCAGGTCGTAGACGTCGTCGACGCCCTGCAGGTGCATGGCGATGCGCTCGAGCCCGTACGTCAGCTCCACGGATATCGGCAAGAGATCGATTCCGCCCGCCTGCTGGAAGTAGGTGAACTGGGTAATCTCCATGCCGTCGAGCAGCACCTGCCACCCGATGCCCCAGGCGCCGAGAGTGGGCGACTCCCAGTTGTCCTCCTCAAAGCGCACGTCGTGCAGCCCGGGGTCGATGCCGCAGGCGCGCAGGCTCTCCAGATACAGTCCCTGCGCGGCGTCGGGCGACGGTTTGAGAATGACCTGGAACTGGTGGTGCTTGAACAGCCGGTTTGGATTCTCGCCGAATCGCCCATCCGCCGGGCGTCGCGCGGGCTGAACATACGCCACCTTCCAATGACGCGGGCCCAGCACCCGCAAGAACGTCTCCGGGTGCATCGTGCCAGCCCCCACCTCGATGTCGAGCGGTTGGTGTATCAGACAACCTCGCGATGCCCAGAAACGAGACAGCGAGGCAATC
>JASLOY010000485.1 GCA_030745255.1 Vicinamibacterales bacterium | reverse complement strand
CGGCTGGGCTATCGAACGCCGGAGGAATGCTTTTATGAGGCATAGTCACTGTTGCGGTTCAAACTTGAACCCGGACCGAGGAGCAGCGTAGCTAGGTGCGATGCAACGCCGGTCGACTGTAGCTGGACTTTCGTCACGGGCTGCTATGATGCCTCTCGATGTCGACACCGCCCACTGTCCGCAAGGTGGTCTTTCCTGCCGCGGGTCTCGGGACCCGCATTCTGCCGGCCACCGCCGTCCTGCCCAAAGAGCTGTTGCCGATCATCGACAAACCAGTCATCCAGTACGGCGTCGAGGAGGCGCTGGCGTCCGGGCTGCCCCAGATCATCCTGGTCAGTAGCCCCGGCAAGACGTTGCTCGAGGACCACTTTGACCGGCATCCCGAACTGGAAGAGATCCTGGAGCGGCGCGGCAAGTCAGCGCTGTTGGACGGCCTGCGTGACGTCGCGACACGGATGGAGCTGTCCACCGTGTTTCAGGATGAACCGCTCGGGCTCGGGCACGCGGTCCTCGTCAGCCGCGAGCTGGTCGACGACGAGCCGTTCGCGGTCGCGCTGAGCGACGACGTGATCGACGCCGACCCGCCGGCGCTCCGACAGATGCTGACGGTCTATAACGAGGTCGGGGGTCCGGTGCTCCTCGTCGAGCGGGTGCCGCATGACGCGGTGAGCCGCTATGGCGTCATCGACGGCGAATCACTCGGTGGCGGCGTGTTCAAGGTCCGAGACCTGGTCGAGAAGCCCGACCCGGCCGAGGCGCCGTCCGACCTGACTATCATTGGCCGCTATATCCTGACGCCGGACATCTATCCCGCCCTCGAAGCCACGAGTCACGACGCGGGCGGCGAGATGCAGCTGACCGACGGCCTTCGACGGCTGCTCAAAACGCGCCCGATCCACGCCGTCGAGCTGGACGGCATTCGTCAGGACGCCGGGAACAAGCTCGGCTATCTTCGCGCCATCCTCTACTTCGCGCGGAAACATCCCGACCTCGCGGGTCATCTGCCGGAGCTGCTGCGGACGCTCGAGTCGGATGATGCGGTGACGTAGGGGCGGGCGCCCCTGCTTTCCAGCCGACGCTTCAGCGGAGGCGGGAGGGCCTGCGCCACAACGGTAACATCGCGATATTCAAGGGGCGGCCCTACCTGTCGCGCCGTTGCCTTGGGGAGGGCGGAAAGGGCCATGCTGCCGGAGCGATCGCTGCTACGAGGTGGAGTTCGAGCTGCTGGTCGAGGACCCGCTCGCTTTTTTCGAAGTGTCGGACGAGGTCGACGAGTCGGGGGAGGCGGCGTCCTTCTTGGCTGGAGTGTCAGGTTTGTCAGACTTCTCGGACGTGGCGTTCTTGCCGTCGGCTGACGTGCCGGCCTCGGACGCGGCGGGGCCTTCGCTACCCTTCTTGGCGTAGTCGGTCACATACCAACCGGTGCCCTTGAACTGAATGGCCGGAGAGGACACCAGTTTCTGCAGGGCGCCATCGCACTCGGGGCAGGCGGCAAGCAGCGGATCCGAAAATCTCTGGATCTGCTCGAAACGATGACCGCACGAGTCGCACTGATACTCGTAGAGTGGCATGTGGCGCCTGCTGATCCTCCGCCCTGATTCATGGGGACAGGCCGAATCTCTGATGGTAGCTGGTCGTCGCGCTGAGCGTCAATCGAGCAGGTCGTCGCCGGTGTCCCCGAGCAGCAGCGTGCGGTGCAGCCAGAGCGGGACCGAACCGTGTCCGAGCAGGCGGTCGTGAAACGACTTCAGGGAAAAGGCAGAGCCTTCGCGGGCCTGGACGTCTTCGCGGAGCTTGAGCAGCATCAGGCGACCGGCTGCATACAGCACATAGGCGGGGTCGAACGTGCCTCGCTCTGCTTCGCGCCGCGCGCTGCCCTCCTCGAGGTAGGCCTCCTCCCGGAAGAAACGCACCCCCTGCTCGACCGACAGGTCCTCCGTGTGCAGCCGGATTCCGACCACCATGCGCGCCAGCCGCAGCAAGGCCTCGGCGACCTGGCCCAGCTCGACCGTGTCATCCTCACGCCCCAGCCCTGCCTCCACCATCATCTGCTCGCAGTAGTGCGCCCAGCCTTCGGTAAACGACACCGGGGCAAACAGGGTCGACTTTCGGAGGCTGCGCTCGATCCGCCGCTGATGTCGGAAGTGAAGGAAGTGGCCCGGACACGCTTCGTGCGCCGACACCGACCACAAGGTCGCGAGATTGAGGTCCCGCAGGTGCTCTTCGGCACGGTCGGCCGGCCATGTCGGGTCGACGTCGGTGACGTAATAGTAGGAGGGGAGCGACTTCGGCTCGAATGGTCCGGGGGTCCAGACGCTGGCGAACGTCCAGCGATAGAAGTCTGGGGTCGGTGCGACGATCAGGGGCTCGTCGTCTGGTACGGTGACGAGAGCGTTTCGTTCGACGAACGTCACGAGGTCGCCAAGCTGGTCGCGCACCGTCTGGACGAGGTTGCCGGGCGCGGGGTGCCGGCTCTTCACACACTGCCAGACTTCGGCCGGCGTCGCCTTCCCGTCCACCCGCGCTGCCACGTCGCGGAACCGTTCCTGCGTGCGGCCGAGCTCTCGTTCCGCGATGGCGAGGAGACGCTCCGCCGCGATCGGGATCCCGTCCTGATGACGCAGCCGCCCTTCGAAGCGCTCGAGCCCGAGTCTGAAGGTCGCGCGGCTCCGTGGCGCGAGGGTGTCACGCAGGTAGCTGGTATACCGGCGGATGGCGTTGGTCGCCTCGCTCGCCGCATCGGCGAGGTCTCCGAGCAGGTGCATGTCTTCGAGTTGACGAAACGCACGCGGCAGGTCGCGGTCGATGAAGCCGGCGACACCGTCAAACGTCTCCGCGCCGGTCTTGAGGAAGATGCCGGGCGGATCCTCGATGTTGGCCTCGGCGGTCTCGATCAGTCGCGGTGTCTGCCGCAGCTTCGACACGACGCGCCGCGCCCGCTCCTCGAGGGGGGCGTACTCAAACAGGGTCTGACCCGCCAGGCTGGTTGCCAGCAGGTCCGCATAGTGCTGCGGGTCCCGCTCCCAAGGGCGAACTTCCTCCAGCTCGAACTTCCGGCCGCTGATGTGGTCGGCCAGCATGCGCCGCTCGAGCTGTTCGTCGGCCGTCAGACTTCGGGTCGATATGCGGTCGAGTCTCCGCGCGAACCCACCGAGCTCCCGCACCTCGGCTTCGATGGTCGACCGGGAAAGGTCCTCCATCTGGTCGTCATGAGCATGCACTCCGTCCCCAGCAGCAGCCGTTGGTGACCGCTCGTGCAAAAAGCCCAAGTACTCGTCAATGAAATGTGACAGCGGTTCCGTTGTGTTCATGCGGTCTTGACGCGGCGGGTT
>JASLOY010000484.1 GCA_030745255.1 Vicinamibacterales bacterium | reverse complement strand
GGGCGGGGCATCCCGTCTGGCGGCGTTGCTTCCTCGGTCACAGCCCGCCTGGCTGCTCCCTCGTCGCGCCTAGCCAGCCGGGCGCCGCGCTCCGAAAACCGGCCCTGGAGGTTGTTCTGGAGTCCTGTAACCATGATTCGCAACATCACTCCAGGGCGGGGCGTTCCGTTTGGCTGCGTTGCTCAGGCCACTACTAACTTAGTGTCCGTCTCGGGCTCGGTGGCCTGGTAGCCCGCGGCACACCCTCAAGCGCGGGCACGGGCGCGGGCCTTCTTGCTGCGCCGCTTCGATTTCGAGGTCGCCGGCGCGCTCGTGACCTGGGCGCGTCGTGAGGCACGGCGCTCGCTGATGACGATTGCCGCGGCGGCGGCGATGAAGATCGTCGAATAGGTGCCGCTGATCACACCGACGAGCATCGTGAAGGCGAAGCCCTCGAGCACCTCGCCGCCAAACAGATACAGCGCAAGCACCGCGAACGCGGTCGTGCCGGAAGTGATGATGGTGCGGCTCAAGGTCTGATTGATGCTCGCGTTGACGAGCGTATCGAACGCATCCCGCCGCATGTGCCGGAGATTCTCCCGGACGCGGTCAAAGACTACGATCGAGTCGTTTAACGAATAACCGGTGATAGTCAGCATCGCCGCCACCACGTTGAGGGACAGCTCGTAGCCGAAGAATGTGAGCATCGCCAGCGTCACGAGGATGTCGTGCGCCACGGCGATGATGGCGCCCACGGCAAAGCTGAAGCGGAACCGCAGTCCGATGTAGACCAGGATGCCCGCCATCGCGAACACGAAGGCGTTGATGCCGCGGCCCCGCAGCTCCTCGCCGATGACAGGGCCGACGAGCTGTGTGTTGATGACATCGAACACGCCAAGGGTGCTCTGCTCGAGCGCCGCGCGCACGGCGTTGGCCCCCAGCTCGAGACTGGTACCGGCCTCGGGCCCGCTCTGGGGAAGCCGGATCAGGATCTCGTTGGCGTCAGCGGAGCCGAATTGCTGGACCACGTTTTCATCAGCGACTCCCCTGATGGCGTCGCGCACCGCGTCCTCGGTGATGGGCGTATCGAACTTCACGACGACGATCGTGCCACCCGAGAAATCGATGCCGAACTTGGGTCCACCCTGAAGCGTCATCGCAACTACGCCGGCAACGATGATCAAAAGCGACAGACCGACGGCGGGCCAGCGCCACTTGAGGAAGTCGAAGTTGGGGTTCTTGAAGATGGGCATACCGGCGGAAATCCTGGATACTCGTCGTCGATGGTTCTGGCTGTTGGGTCTGCGGCTCGCTCAAACCCTTAGATGCTCAAGGTCGCTTCCCTGCGGCGCGTCAGGACCGCCTCGAACATCGTCCGCGATACGAACACCGCCGTGAACACGTTCGAGATCAGACCGAAGAACAGGGTCGTCGCGAAGCCCTTGATGGGCCCCGACCCGAACTGGAACAAGAACGCCGCTGCGATCAGCGACGCGATGTGTGTATCGACAATGGTCAGGAAGACCCGATCGAAACCGGCCGAGACGGCGGCGCGCACCCCCTTGGCCGACACCAGCTCCTCCTTGATCCGCTCGAAGATCAGCACGTTGGAATCGACCCCCATGCCGATCGTCAGGATAAAACCGGCGATACCGGGCAAGGTGAGCACGGCCCCGATGTAGCCCATGCAGGCCAGCATGATCAGCAGGTTTAGAGCCACCGCAACAACCGCGTTGATGCCCGACAGGCGATAGTAGAACAACATGAACAACGCCACGGCGATGAGCCCCGAGAGCGACGCGATCACGCCGGCGCGGATCGAGTCGGCGCCCAATGTCGGACCGACGGTCCGTTCCTCGAGATAGGTCAATGACGCCGGCAACGCACCCGACCTGAGAATCAGCGCCAGGTCAGACGCCTCCTGCTGCGAGAAGGTCCCCGTAATGCGACCCTCGTCGTTGATCTGTTCCTGAATTGTCGGCGCCGAGTAGACTCGGCTGTCCATGATGACCGCCAAGTTCCGCCCAACGTTCGCGCCGGTGAAGTTCCCAAACTTGCGCGCACCTTCCCGGTTGAATGAAAAGCTGATGGCCGGCTGGTTGAACTCGTCGATCGTCGGTCTGGCGTTGCGCAGATCCCGGCCGGTGACCGGCGCTACGCGCCGCACCAGGTAGAACACGGTCGAGCCAACGGGCGAGCCCAGCGATTCGTCAGCCCCGGAGACGACCTCGAGGTCGGGCGGCACGACGCCGTTTCTGGTCTGCAACAGCAGCTCGCGCGACGGCGCGGGTCCCTCCTCGACCAGCTTCAGCTCGAGCAGCGCCGTGGAGCGGATGATCTCCTTCGCGCGATCGACATCATCGACACCGGGCAGCTGCACCAGTATCTGGTCCTCAGCCACGCCGTGCGGCGCGACGATCGGCTCGGCGACCCCGAGCTCGTTGACCCGGCGCTCGATCGTCTGCAGCGCCTGCCGCACCGACTCCTCTCGCCACTGCCGCGCGACCCCCGGCAGCATACGAAATGTGTAGGCGCCGCCAGCCTCCGACGCACGGTCGTAGGCCGCCTGTAAAAGGTCGTCGGCGATTTGCCGGAACTCCTGGTCCCGGTCGGGGGGCACACCTTCGACCCGCATCTCGGTGGGGGAAGTCGCGGCCGACGAGGTCAGCGCGATGCCGCTGAGACTGGCCTGTTCACTCAGCTGTTCGGCGCTCGTCTCGGTCTCGACCCGTAGCGCGTCGTCGGTCTGCACCCGCAGCACCATGTGTACCCCGCCGGCCAAATCGAGACCGAGGCGAATCTGATCCTCCGGCGGATACACCGCAAAGGCGGCCGCCGCCACCACGCCGATGATCGTCACTACCTTCCAGCGCAGGTTTTTCGCCATGACCCTCTCAGCTGTCGTTTAGCGTTCACGCCGTTCAGCGCTCATGCGCTCACGAGACGTTCCGTGTCCCACGATGCAGCTCGGTGCGCCGCCTATCGCGTCACATGGACGAGGAATCCTGAACGACCGGATCCTCACCCTGCAACCCCCCGACAGCCGCGCGTGAGACCTCGACGCGAACCTTGTCGGCAATCTGCAGCTGAATCGATCGATCGTTCAGCTTTGTGATGACGCCGTAAATGCCGCTGGTCGTGATGACCTTGTCACCCACTTTCAACGCGGTGCGAAATTCCTGCACCTTCTTCTGCCGTCGTTTCATCGGTAGCAGGATGATGAAATAGAAAATCGCTAGAATCAGCGCGAACGGCAGAAACTGCAGCCATACTGGACCGCTATCCGCGGGAGAGGCCATGGCGAATAATTTAGAGATATCCATAACGAAAATCAGTATCAATTAACTCATCTAACTC
>JASLOY010000483.1 GCA_030745255.1 Vicinamibacterales bacterium | reverse complement strand
TTATTTCCCCGAGGATTTTCTGATTGTGTTGGACGAATCGCACGTGACGGTGCCTCAGATCCGGGGGATGTTCAACGGGGACCGGTCGCGAAAGACTACCTTGATCGAGCACGGCTTTCGCTTGCCGGCCGCCCTCGACAACCGACCGCTGAACTTCGACGAGTGGAAGAGCCGGATCGGGCAGGTGATTTTCGTGTCGGCAACGCCAGGACCCTACGAGCTCGCCGAGAGCCAGGGGGTGGTGGTGGAGCAGATCATCCGACCGACTGGTCTGGTCGACCCAGCGGTGGACGTTCGCCCGGTCAAAGGGCAGGTTGATGACCTGCTGCACGAGATCCGGCAGCGCGTCGGCCGTGGCGAGCGGGTGCTCGTCACGACCCTGACCAAGCGGATGGCGGAGGACCTGACGCAGTTCTATCAGGAGCTCGGCGTGCGGGTGCGATATCTGCATTCCGAGGTCGAGACGCTCGAGCGGGTACAGATTCTGCGGGACCTGCGGCGTGGCGAATTCGATGTCCTGGTGGGCATCAATCTCCTGCGGGAGGGGCTCGACCTTCCCGAGGTGTCGTTGGTGGCGATTCTGGACGCCGACAAAGAAGGATTTCTGCGGTCGTCCGGGGCGCTCATCCAGACGTCTGGACGGGCGGCCCGCAACGTCAAGGGCCAGGTCATCATGTATGCGGATGTGGTGACCGCTTCGATGCGCACCGCGCTCGACGAGATGCAACGCCGGCGCTCGTTGCAGGAGGCATTTAACCGCGAGCACGCCATCACACCGGAGTCAATTGTCAAGGAGATCGACGATGTCCTGTCGAGCGTGTATGAACGAGACTATGTGATGGTTCCCGTCGTGCGGGAGGCTGAGGAGGAGTTCGCCACGCAAGCTGAGCTCGACGCCCATGTCCGGTCGCTCGAGGCTGACATGCGGGCCGCGGCCGCCAATCTCGAGTTCGAGCGGGCGTCGGCCCTGCGTGACAAGATCCGGGCGTTGCAGAGTCCGGGCCACGCGTTTTCCTGATAGACCGTGTTCTGGTGCCCAGACGGGCCACGAGTGTGAGATGATGAAAGTCTTGAGGCTAGACCAGGTCATGTAGCAGGAGAGTGCAATGTCCAGAGACCATGATGGAAACGCGGGCGCGGTCCTGATGGCGTTTGTTCTGGGCGCCGTGAGCGGCGCCGCTGTGGCGCTCCTATGGGCGCCGAACGCCGGCGAGGAGACGCGACGCCTGCTCAACGAACGGGCACGCGAGGGACGTGAACGGGCCACTGATGCGGCTCGGCAGGGTCGTGAGTTCGTCAGCAAACAGCGAGAGAACCTCACGACGGCGATCGACCGCGGACGCGAAGCCTATCAGCGTACGCGGGACAAGAGTACCGACTCCAGCGAGGCCCCGGCGTGACTGATCTGCCCACCCTGTTCCTGGCGGTCATTGCCGCGGCGACCGGGGTTATGGCTCTCATTCAGATTGGCGTGCTCATTTACGGTGCGCGGCTGGCGCGTCGTGTGAATCGGATTGCCGACCGGGTGGAGCGCGAGGTCGATCCGTTTCTTGGCAGAGCCCAGGAGGTGAGCAGCGACGCCGCTCGGGCGACGAAGCTCGCGGTCGCCCAGGTCGAGCGCGCCGACCAAATGATGGCCCACCTGGCGCGGCGCGCCGAGGAGACGCTCGACGTGGCGCAGCAGGTGCTCGTCGCGCCGGCCCGGCGAGGTCTCGCGCTCATCGAAGGGCTGCGGACCATGTTTTCGTCCCTCCGGGAGCCGGCGGGGCCTGACTCGGATGAGACGAAATCGACAGGGGAGGATGAGGCGCTCTTCATAGGATAGGAGGTAGCATGCTGGCACGGGTTCGGTGCGGAGCGGGACTCGCGGTCGTCGCGGCGGTCACGGTGCTCATCTCGGGCGGCACGGTCGTGGCGCAGCAGGATGCGGTTCCTCCGGCGTCCCCCTCGGCCTCGGCCTCGGAGGCCCTGGCTCGACAGCTGGCGGAAGCGCTGGGCGCCGCGCAGCTCGACAGCATCGCGGCCAAGGACAGCCAGGGTGCCGACCGGTTCGTCGCGGCACTCTACTTCCCCGGGCGTTTGCTGGTGGTGTCGGCGCGATATGAGGCGCCCATGTATGTCGAGGAGAAGATCGCGGAGAAGAACTATCGGGAGGTCTACCTCGACCTGAACGCTGCGTCGATCGCCGAGAGCAAGGTCTTGATCACCGATGGCGGCGCAAACGGGCTGCGACCAGATGACATGACCGACAGCGCCAACACAGCTGGGCGACTCGTTCGGTTCGGCGGGGACTGGAGCGGACAGGAGCTTTCGCGAGACGCCTATACGGCGCTGTTCGCCGAGACGGACGCAGGCTATATGCGGATGCTTCGGGCGCTGCTGGCCCAGGTGAATTGATGCCTGTTGTGAGGTAGACTGGGGACCTGCTCGTTCGGAGTGGGCGCTTGGCTCAGTGGTAGAGCATCGCCTTCACACGGCGGGGGTCAGTGGTTCGAATCCACTAGCGCCCACCAACAAATATAGGGGTCAATCGCAACTCGCGGTTGACCCCTTTTCGCGCAATTTGCAACGAACCTGCAACGAGGGGACTTCAGAGAGTGCCTTTTCGGCGCCCTTTTCGTGTTTGTACGCCTCGAATGGAGATACGAGTAGACGATCCCAAGAGTGAGCGGGCAGCAGCCCTGTTACGCGAGCACCTCGACGAGATGGCCGTGTATTCGCCCCCCGAAAGCAGGCATGCTCTCGACAGCCATGCCTTGTGTTCCCCCGACGTCACCTTCTGGACCGTATGGAAAGGGCTCGAGCTCCTCGGATGCGGGGCGTTGCTCGAACTGGCTCCTCGACACGGCGAGCTAAAGTCGATGCGGACGGCCAAGGCGCATCTCCGAAATGGCGTTGCGGCCAGCCTGCTTCGGCACATCATCGCGGAAGGGGAGCGGCGCTCTTATACCCGGCTGAGCCTCGAGACCGGGTCCATGGAGGGTTTCGCGCCGGCGCGCGCGCTGTACCGCCGATTCGGGTTTTCTGTCTGCGAGCCGTTCGCAAGCTATGTGCCTGACCGCAACAGTGTGTTCATGACGCGCACACTGCCATCAGCCGGCGCAACTGCGGGGCCTAACGCCTGAACGACCCGTTGCGAACCGACCAGGCGCCACCCGACAAGCAGCGCCACCTGCCTGATTCCCAGCGCTCCTCGATGTAGGCGAACGCGACGCAGTCGAGCGTGACGTTGAGACGTGCGTCCGCGAAGTCTCCGTCGCCGGCGGGCTGCGACAGGTCCGGGACGTCGCCCGAGGCCACGAGATCGCGCATGCGCTCATCGTCGGCAAATGAGGGCCGACG
>JASLOY010000482.1 GCA_030745255.1 Vicinamibacterales bacterium | reverse complement strand
ACGACCACGACCACGACCCGAATCCAGCGACGTCGCATCCTGGAACGCTACTATAGCATTGCCGTCTAGCAGGTTGCCGAAAAACGCCACGCACGATGACAGCGTCACTTCCTCCGGCCGCAGCCATCATCAACCCGGTCTCCGGTGTGTCCACGCGCCGCAAGGACGTGCAACGTCTCACCGAGCTCGCCCGCCGCACATTTGCCCAGGTAAACGTCTCGGCAGAGATCGTGTTCTCCGAACGCGCCGGGCATGCACGCGAACTCGCGGCAGACTTTGTGCGGCGTGGGTTCTCGCCGATCATCGCCTGGGGTGGCGACGGCACGGTCAACGAGGTGGCCTCGGCGCTCGCGTTTCAGAATGCGGTGATGGGCATTGTGCCCACCGGGTCCGGGAACGGGTTGGCCCGCGAGCTTGGCATCAGTCTGCGCCCCGAGCGCGCGATCGACACCGCCGCCCGGGGCATCGACCGCTCGATCGATGTCGGGGAGCTCGGCGGTCGTCTCTTCGTCAACCTTGCCGGGGTCGGCCTGGGCGTCTCCGTGGTCAGCTCGTTCAATCGCCTTGCCGGTCGCGGGTTGCGCCGCTATGTCCAGGCGACGCTGTCAACGGTCTTCAGCCATGAGGCCGAGGCCTACACCATCACGGTCGAGGGAGAGTCACGCGAGCACCACGCGCTCATCGTGGAACTGGCGAACGGTCGCCAGTATGGGAACGGCGCCGTGATCGCGCCACACGCCAGGCTCGACGACGGTCTGCTCGATCTGGTGGTGGTGGAGCCGCGGGGCCCGCTACGCGTGCTCATTGGCGCGAGGCGCCTGTTCAACGGCACGATCGATCGGGAGCCGGGTGTGAGCACGCGGCCCGCGAGTCGCGTTACGATTGCGGCCGCGCAGCCGATCCGATTTCACGTCGACGGTGAGCTCGCGCAAGGTTCCCGGTCGCTGTCAGCCGCGGTGCACGCCGGTGCCCTACGCGTGCGGGTATCTGGAAGGTAAGTGGAAGAATGGAGCGACAAGACAAGACCGTGGGGCGAGCTGGAGGCTCTCTGACCCGGGCTTGATCCGACCATGCCGAGCCTTGCGTAGCAGGATCAGGTCCAGCCCCAGGTGCTGGCGGCCGGGTCCCAGACCGCATAGCACTCATGGGCGACCCCGGTGTCGAGATACACACGGGGAATCGCAGACATCGTCCCGAGGAACACGACTTCCTCGCCGTCTCGCAACCAGGACGAAACGATGTGACCCTGCGTTTCCCCGCCCGGTCCCGGTTTGAGCACGGCTGACTCGATGCGCACACGCCAGCTCGCGGTCCTGCCTGTGTCGTCCGGCCCCGAGAAGGTCAGCTCGTCGCCGTTCCGCGCGACATCAACGACCCCATCGACCGCGGTGATCTGCGACACGAAAGAATCCCGCAGATTCATCTCATCGGGTTCCACGGGTGCGCATGCCGCCACAGCCAGCAGATAGCCGACGGCCAGGGCCCGCGCTCGTCTGATCATGGTTCGACCTCCGTGAGAGACGCAGGCCAATTATACGTACACTTCGAATATTTCGGGATCAGAGTCCCGCGCTGGCATCGCGAGTGTCTGCGCGGGGCCGGAGGATAGCGTAGGCTGGAAGACCGACCCCCCCGAGATGTTTCAGAACTTCCTTGGCCGGGGACGCGTCGAGGTCCTCGGCCTGGAACTTCACTCTTACGTAGTCTTCGAGACCGGTTTCGACGGCTGGGGCCTTCAGCGTGGTCTTGTCCATCGTGAGACAGTTCTTGCACCAGGTGGCCCACATGTCGACCAACACGAACTTGTCCTCGGCGAGCGCCTCCTCGAGCCCCTGGCCGAGCGAGGCGTGCCAGCCCTCCTCCAGCAACTCCTGCACGCTGTCGGCCACCTCGGCGGGGTCGACCCAGCGTTGCGCGAACAGCCCGTAGCTCAGGTAGCCGTAGTAGACCGCCGTCCCGAGGATGAACACGCCGAAAGCGTACTTGACACGGATCATCCAGGCACCTGGCTTCGGCATGAACGACAGCCCGGCGCCCGCGATGGGCCACGGCAGTGCCATCCCGATGCCCAAGAAAAACGGCAGGGCGAGGGCAACGGTCGTCCCGGTGCCGTAGAGGTTGCTCGAGAAGACGATGACCTGGATGACCACCGGTGCGACACAGGCGCCGGCCAGCAGCGCGGCGACCGCCCCCATCCCGAAGGCGACCACATACGAGCCACCTTCGTTGTCGCCCATCGTCAGCTTCGACTGCAACCGCGAGAAGTCGATGGCCAGGACATCGAACATCGCCAGTCCGAGCACGACGAACAGCGCCGCGATGCCGACATTGAACCACGGGGAGGAATTGATCGTACCGAAGGTGCCGGCGGTCAAAATGACCACCAGTCCCAGGATGCCGTAAACCAGCGCCATCGCGAGCCCGTAGGTCCCGCCCAAGGCAAAGCCGCGCATGCGGGAGCCGGCCTTCGTGCCGGCGCCGATGATGGCCAGGTTGATCGGTATCATCGGGAGCACGCACGGGGTCAGGTTGAGGGCGAGACCGCCCACCAGGATCAACGCCAGGATGGCGATCGGACCGCGTCCCTCGAACCAGCCTTGCTCACCTTCGCCCGATTCAGCCACCTCCATGAAGCCGAGGAACGCTTCGGTGTCGAGATACCCACCCGTGCTGGCCAGGATCTCGAACTCGTCGAGAGTCGCCACCACGGAGAGGTCGTCCAGGATGGGTGCCCTGACGATTGGGGCCGGCGTCGGGTCAGCGGCAGCCGCGTCGGCCAGCGTCAGCCCGGCGAACAGGTCCGGGTGCACGGTGTTGAGCGCCTGCGTGTCCGGGGCCAGCGTTAGGTCGAACTGGATTGGGGCATTCTTCGGAGCGAAACACATTCTGTCGTTGCAGGCCTGATAGCGCAATGTGCCGGGGACCGCATAGGATCCGGGTGCCAGCGAAGTGTCGACGCTCAAAGCCGCACCGATCAAGAACTCTTCCTCGAACACCGCTAGCGGGTCCTCGACGCCGACCTGCTCGAGCAGCACAGCCACCGGGAATGCCACTCCCGCCAGGGAGATGCCGTCCGGCGGTTCCAGCGTCAGCACCGTCGGGATCAGGAGGTCGTCCAGGGGCGTGTTCGAGTTGACGTGATAGCCGGGGTCGAGCTTCACCTCGAGCGCCACACGTGTGGTAGTGCCGAGATGAGCCGCGTCGGTCTCGACGACCTCATTGATCGCCACGTCGGGCGGCTGTGCCGCCGACGGGGTTGCGAGTGTGGCCGACAGTACAAGTGCCGCTGCCACCCGCACACACCCACGAGAACACGCGGTCGATCTCACTATTGCCTCCACTCACGATTTGGGGCCGCGGGTTCGCT
>JASLOY010000481.1 GCA_030745255.1 Vicinamibacterales bacterium | reverse complement strand
CTTCGCACTGGGGACCAGCCACGCGGTGCTGGTCGAGCAAGACGATATCGCGCTGACCGAGCTCCTGACCTGCGCTGCCGGCGATCTCGAGGCACACGTGCTGGAGCAGCGGACTGTCGGCTCGGACTGCGACATCTCTCGCGCGATCGATGGCCTCTGGTACGAGTGCCAGCTGTCGCCGTTCGGGCTCGACGCGGACGACGGCTTGCGGGGCGAGTTCTCGGAAGCGGAGCAACTGATCGTCAAATACGGGGTGGATCACGGAGCAGAAGAGCCGATGACGCGTATCGGGTGGCGCATCGAGGACGCCATGCTTTCGGTCGAGACCCTGCACACGTATCCGCATGAAGGGCGTGGCGTCAGAAGCGAGAGCACCTTTCGCCTGAGAGCAGTCTAGCAGTCCGTGATGAACGTCGCCGCTGCAGTCGACCGGCGCTACATCCCGGAACGACGGCGTTGGGCTTCTGGCTCAGCGGGGTCGAATGCTGCCGGATTGCTCCCTCGTCGCGCCTTGTGCGGGCCGTGCGCGACATTGCCACGCCAGGCTCTTGGTGCGACGCGGGACTTTCACCACGGACTGCTAGACCGAACGTCACGGGTAGGAAGGCGCGCAGTTCTGAGCGGCAACTGCGCGAATGATGCGCGAGCTAGAGTTTCGACGGGCCACTCAGCACGCGGGCAGGGAACAGGATGATCGCGCCGAGCAGCGCAAACACCCCACCAACCGCGATCCCGATCAGCCGGAACGGCAACAGCACCACCCACACGATCGGGTAGAGGATGAGCGCCAGCAGTGCCAGCGGCCAGCAGAGCACGAAGAGGATGCACCAGAGCAGGAGTTTCACCATGCGTCTACGTGCTCTGACGATCCGACCGGGATGGTAGTTCCGTTGATTTACCTGCTGCGCGGCGAGCGGTTCATCGTGGTCGCCGGGGGGGCATCCGTCGTGCCCGGTGGGTCGGCGCTGCACGCGGAGGGCTGGTGGCTACGCTGCTGAGGTGAGACGGCCGCCGATACGGGCGCTGACGACGTGACGCGGGTCCTTGCGTGCCGCGTCGATCTGGTCGACGACTCGGCGATAGAACCGCCCATATCCGGCCTGTTCGTGTGGTATCTCCATGGCGAGGGCGGCCGCCATCGCCCGGCGGAGCTCCTGCTCATCGGCTGTCGCCGTTGCGGTCAAGAATCGGTGCAGCATCATCGCCGGTCTCCTTTACTGTGTGCCACTCACAACTTGAGACGTCGCGCGGGTGCCAATGGTTGGCTTGGCGCGCGACTGGCCAATCTGCTTCATGCGATGAGCAACATCCGTACCGTCAGTGTGGCTCGCCGTTGGCGCGGCCTCGAGCCTATCGCCACGCTGAAGTGTCCGCTCGTGGCGACGGATGGAGGCACCTGGAGGACGGGGCCCGACCGCCATGTCTAGCCGTTCGGGGTGAGCACACTGGAAAGCCGCTATACTGCTCCAGCACACGTTCACACCAGTCCACAAACGGATCGGCGCGGGCCTGGATTCGCGTTGACGAGGAGCCTCGATGGAGCGCGTTGCGTCGTGGGTCGCGGTGTTGACCATCTGTGGCGCGGTCCAGGTGACGCGGGCCGACGATTGGCCCGAGTGGCGGGGCGCGGGGCGTCTCGGCGTCGTCACCGAGTCCGGGTTGGTCGACACATTTCCCACCGGCGGGCTCCCGGTCGCCTGGCGTACTTCGATTCACAGCGGCTACTCCGGTGCCGCGGTTGCGGCGGGACGGGTCTTCATTACCGACGCGCATCGGCCTGATCCGCGGTCGACAGCGGTGGTCGAGCGGGCGTTGGCGCTTGATGAGCAGACCGGCCAGGTGCTGTGGACCCGAGAGTGGGAGACCGACTACGCCGGGCTGCAGCTCGTCTATGCCATCGGTCCGCGAGCGACACCGACGGTCGATGACGACCGGGTGTATGTGCTCGGTGCGATGGGGCATCTGCTGGCGCTCGATGTTGCGACCGGAGACGTCGTCTGGCAGAAGGACTACGCGCGAGACTTCAATACGGCGGTCCCGTCGTGGGGGATGACCGGGGCGCCGCTGGTCGACGGCGACCGGCTAATCTGTCTGGTGGGCGGTGAGCCGGACGCCAAGATGATGGCGTTCGACAAGCGAACGGGCGAGGAGATCTGGCGCGCGCTGTCCTCGGACTGGGAACCGGGCTACAGCCAGCCGATCATCATCGAGGCGGGCGGTGCCCGTCAGCTGATTGCCTGGCACCCGCGTGACATCAGTGCGCTGAACCCGGAGACCGGCGAGATCTACTGGGAGGTCCGCCACATCGTCGACATGGGGATCAACCCGGCGACACCGGTGCAGAGCGGTCAGTACCTGTTCTTCACGTCGCAATACGGTGGGGCCAGGATGCTTGCGCTCGACGAGGCGACGCCCGGGGCCCGCGTGCTCTGGCAGGGTGTGGGAGAGAGCGACCCCGAGTATGGGCGCGATTTTAACACCTTGAACTCGGTGATCAGCACGCCGCTGATCCAGGGCGACTACGTCTACGGCGTCGATGGACATGGCGTGTTGCGTTGTCTCGAGATCGCGACCGGTCGTCGTGTCTGGGAGACCGAAGCCCTGATAGGCGAGTCGACCAACTGGGCGACGGCGTTCTTCGTGCGGCACGCGGACCGGTACTTCATCAATACCGACACCGGCGACCTGGTCATCGCGGAGCTGTCACCTGAGGGCTACCGCGAGATCAGCCGAACGCACCTGATTGATCCGACACACCCCTACGTGCGACGTCGCAGTTCGGGTCCCGCCGTCAACTGGTCGCATCCCGCCTACGCGAACCGGCACATCGTGGTGCGCAACGACGAGGAAATCGTGCGGCTCTCACTGGCGAGCGGGCGCTAGCGTGCACACGACACGCCGTGCGCTCCTGCTCGTGCTCGTCAGTCTGGCAGTGTCGTCTGGCGTGGCGACGCATGCGCAAGCCCCGCCCGCTGGGCCGCGTCGCATCGTGGTGCTCTCCGATCTACACATGGGCCAAGGCCGGGATGCCGGGGGTAGGTGGCTCGCAACCGAAGATTTCCGCTGGGCCGCCGATCTCGAGCAGTTTCTGAGGGCACTCGCCGCCGAGGCGGGCGCGACCGACCTCATCCTCAACGGAGACACGTTCGATCTGACGGAGTCGGCGGAGGTTGCGTGCGCGCATGAAGCGGCGGATCTGGGGTGCACCGAGACCGAGGCGTTGGCCAGGCTCGAGCGAGTGCTTGGCGCGCACAGGCGCGAGCTGGAGGCCTTTGGCGCCTTTGCCGGCCGTGCCGACAACCGCGTGGTCATCGTGCCGGGTGACCACGATGCGGCGCTGCTGTTCCCGGCGGTGGGGGGCCGGGCGTTGGCGGCGTTCG
>JASLOY010000480.1 GCA_030745255.1 Vicinamibacterales bacterium | reverse complement strand
ATGGCCGCTTCGAGCTCGGCATGCGTGTCGGTCGTCCCGCCAACCAGGCGTGCCGAACCGGCACCAATACCGCACCGGGTGATGGCGTCGCACGCAGCGCGCGTGAGCGCCGGGTGCGACGCGAGCCCGAGATAGTCGTTGGAGCTGAGCTGAATGACGGACCGGCCATCGAGCGTCACGCGTGGGCCGACACCGCCCATCAACACGCGCAGCCGGCGGCGGAGCGCGTGGGCATCGCGGTCGCCCAGCCTGGCTCCTAGCGCCTCGTCGAGCCGCAACCGTCGTGTCGTGGCGACCATCGCGCCTGGATCGTACCACGCCGATATCGACGCCGGAGATTCCGATTGGCGACCGCGGCGCGCTGTGCCACACTCCGGGTCCATGGCGGCTCCCCTCTGATGGCACGGCTCGCACCATGTGTCGTTGGAGCAGCACTGTTCAGTCTGCTTGCCACGCAAAACTCCGCGGGCTATCGGTATGGTGTCCAGGACCAGTCCTTCTACATCCCTGCGATAGAGCGCCACCTCGATCCAACGCTCTACCCACACGACTCGGCGGTACTCGATGCGCAAGATCAGTTTCTTGCGTTCGACAATGGGACCGCCGGACTGGTGCGGGTCACCGGCTGGCCCCTGCCGGCCGTGTTTCTCGGTGCCCAGCTTGTCACGCTGCTGCTCCTGTTCGCCGGCACCGTCGGGATAGGGCGCACACTCTATCGGTCTTGGTTGACTGTCGCCGGCCTCGCCTTCGCAATGACCCTACGCCACCAGATCACCGACACGAGCGTGAACACGCTCGAGGGCTACTTCCATCCTAGGATGCTGGCCTTTTCCATTGGCGTCACGGGCCTGCTGCTCTTCCTCCGAGGCCGGTCCTGGCCGGCGCTCGCGGTCGCCGCCGTGGCCGGCCTGTTGCATCCGATGATCGGCTTCTGGTTCGTGATCTGGCTCGGCGCGGCGACCGCGGTAGCTGACCCGCACCATCGTCAGCTCCTCGGTGGCGCCGCGCTCCTCGGATTGGCAACGGTGGCCGTCATGCTCTTCTGGGGACCGCTCGAGAGGCAGCTCGTCGTCATGGACGACACCTGGCTGGCGGCGCTGGTGTCCAAGGACTACCTCTTTGCAAACGACTGGCCCTGGACCACCTGGGTCGTGAACCTTGGCTACGGGGCGACCATCGGCGCCGTGTATTGGTATCGGCGGTCAACCATCGGAGTGCCGGTTCAAGAAACCGGTCTCGTCGTGGGATGTGGAGTGCTGCTCGCGATCTTCATCCTCTCCGTGCCGTTCGTCGCAGCGGGCGTGGCACTGGCGGTACAGACTCAAATCTCGCGCATGTTCTGGATGTTGGATTTCTTCTGCACGATCTACGTCGTGTGGTTGCTGGTCGAGAACCCATCTCGCCCTCGATGGGGTCTCTCGGCCAGTCAGGTCAGATACGCAGGTCTGGCCGTGCTCGCCGTTGCGGCGATCGCACGTGGCAGCTACGTCATGTGGGTCGAGAATCCGGAGAGGCCCCTCATCGAGACCCGAATCCCCTCGAGCGACTGGCAACGCGTCATGGCCTGGAGTGCTCGCACCGCTCCTGGGACCAATCTGCTGGTCGATCCAGGCCACGCCTGGCGATATGGATCAAGTGTTCGGGTCGCGGGTCGCAGGGATGTCTATCTGGAAGAAGTCAAGGACACGGGCATGGCCATCTTCTCGAACCCGGTCGCCCGACGTGTGGCCGAACGCATACAGGACCTTGGTGACTTTACGGCACTCACAGCGACCACCGCACGAGCGCTCGCACGCAAATACGACCTGCATTACCTCATCACGACGCACCAGGTCGATCTCGAGATCATCCATCGAAGCGGTCCCTTTGTCGTCTACGACCTCGAGAGCTGATGATGCTCGCCCCTGGTATCGTGTCCCGACAGACCCGGTCTGGACCTTATCGTGTCCAGGCCAGCCACTTGCCGAACATCATCTTGACGAACGGCGTGAGGCGGGTTCGATTGTATTGGTCACCGAGTTTTCGAAGCGCGTCGGCGAGCGTCGGATACGGGTGAATCGTGCTGCCGATCTGCGACAACCCGAGTCCATGCGTCATGGCCAGCGTGACCTCGGAAATCAGGTCACCCGCGTGCCTGGCGACAATCGTGGCTCCCACGATTTGATCGGTGCCCTTCTTCGCGTGAACCTTCGCGAACCCGTCGTCGTCTCCGTCAAGGACAGCTCGGTCCACATCGCGAAGCTGCTGCACGTAGGTGTCGACCCCGACGCCGCGGTCTGTAGCCTCCTTTTCGTAGAGCCCGACGTGGGCAATCTCAGGCGACGTGTAGGTGCACCAGGGGATCGTGAGCGCGCTGGCCTTCTTGCGCCCCTTGAAGAGGGCATTCTGGATGACGATGCGCGCCATGAAATCGGCTGCGTGTGTGAACTGATACGGTGAACAGATATCGCCTGCGGCGTAGACACGCGGATTCGTCGTCTGCAGACGGTCGTTGACCTTGACGCCCTTCCCGTCGTAGACCACACTGACCGCTTCCAGATTCAGCCCCTCGACATTTGGTGCTCGCCCGACAGCGACCAAGAGCTCGTCGAGTGGCTCCTCGTAGCCTCGGCCGTGCGACTCAACCGTAAGGCGAATTCCGCCACTGTACTTGATGTCCAGCTTGCGCCCACAGCACAGCAGCGTCACGCCGTCTCGCTCCATCGCGCGCTGCACGATGTCTGCCGCGTCACGATCTTCACGAGGCAAGATGCCATGTTCCGCTTCGACGAGAAAGACGTCGGCGCCAAGCCGCGCGAAAGCCTGCGCCATCTCGCATCCGACCGGCCCGGCGCCGATGACACCGAATCGTCTCGGCAGCGTCGTCAGCGAGAACACAGTCTCGTTCGTCAAATACGTCACGCCGTCCAGGCCGGCGATAGCCGGTGCTGCGGCTCGCGCTCCCGTCGCGATGACTGCGCGTGTGAAATTGAGCTTCGTGTCAGCGACATCGATCGTGCGGGCATCGACAAAGCGGCCCGACCCCAGATAGACGTCAATGCCAAGGTCGCGAAACCGCGCTGCCGAGTCGGTCGGGCTGATGCGAGCTCGCAGCTTGCGCATCCGTTCCATCGCCGCCGCGAAATTGATATTGACGCCGTCGGGGACTTCGACGCCAAACTCGCGAGCGTTCTTGACCGTCGCGGCCACCCGCGCCGCGCTGATGACGCCCTTCGACGGCACGCAACCAACGTTCAGACAATCGCCGCCCATGAGGCCGCGTTCGATCAACGCCACCTTTGCGCCAAGGCCGGCAGCACCGGCCGCGGTCACCAACCCGGCTGTCCCGGCGCCGATGACGACGATGTTGTAGGGGCCCGATGGCGTCGGATTGATCCAGTC
>JASLOY010000047.1 GCA_030745255.1 Vicinamibacterales bacterium | reverse complement strand
TTCCTGAGCGCGGCGCCCGGCTGGCAAGGCGCGACGAGGGAGCAGCCAGGCGGGCTGTGACCGAGGAAGCAACGCCGTCCAGGCGGGCGCCTCGCCGGGAAACCCTAGTATCCTCGCGCGGTGCCCGAGCCACGGCGGTCGGCGTAGCCTGCCAGGAAGCCTTCCGGCGTCTTCCTGATGCCGGCTGCCATGCCGATGCTGCGTCGCTCGTTCAGCTCGTACCCCATCCGTTCGAGCTCCGCTCTCGTCTCGGCCGAGATCGCAAACGGTTCGTAATCGATTCGATCGGGCAGCCACTGGTGGTGGATACGCGGCGCGTCGATCGCCTGCTGAATGTCCATGCCCCACACGGTGACGTTGAGATAGATCTGCAGCACGGTGTTGATGATCGTCGGGCCGCCCGGGCTGCCCATCGTCATGTAGAAGTCGCCGAACCGTCGCACGATGGTCGGGGTCATCGAGGAGAGCGGACGCTTGCCCGGCTGAACCGAGTTCGCTTCGGCGCCCAGCATGCCGTACTGGTTGGGAATGCCCGGCCGGGCCGAGAAGTTGTCCATCTCGTTGTTCCAGAGGAACCCGACGCCCGCGGCAACGGCGCCAAGGCCGTAGCCGCTGTTGAGCGTCGTGGTGATGGCTGCAACGTTGCCCCACCGGTCGGCCACCGTGAAATGTGTCGTTTCGTCCGACTCGAGCGGCCCATGCGACACTCCGGTGCTCGTACCCGCCATGCCGTTCTGAGGCAGCAGCCGCCGGCGCTGCTCCAAGTAGTCGCGTGACAGCAGCCGTGTGACCGGGACGTCGAAGAACGCCGGATCGCCAAGCCAGTAGTTCCGGTCGGCGAACGCCAGCCGCTGCGCTTCGGTCACCATCGAGATTGCCTGCGCCGAGTGGTAGCCGACCCGCTCGAGCACCGGCATGTTGAGCATCGCCAACGTTTGAGCGATCGTCATGCCGCCCGAGCTGGGTACTGGGTGCGTGACGAGCTGGTATTCGGCATGCTCGAAGATGAGCGGCTCGCGCCACACTGCGTCGTAGCGACGAAGATCCTCGTGCGTTATGAGCCCCCCGTTCGCCTGCATGTCGGCCACGATCAGATCGGCTACCCGGCCCGTGTAGAACCCGTCGCGTCCGTCACGGGCGACCGCTTCGAGCGTGGCGGCGAGGTCGGGCTGTTGCAGGAGATCGCCCATGTCGGGACCGGCGCCTTCGAGTCCGAACGCCTCGATCGTGGAGGCGAACTGGCGGAGTCGCTCGTTGCGCTGCAGGCTCCCCGCCAGGGCATAGGAGACCGGAAACCCGTCTCGGGCCAGCCTGATGGCCGGTGCCAGCACGTCGGCGCGTGTCAGCGTGCCGTATTGCTCGATCAGCTCGAGCATCCCGTCGACACTGCCAGGTACGCCGACGCCCTTGTGGGTGCCCGTGCTCAGCCCAGGCACCATCGCGCCGTCACCATCGACGAACATGTCCTCGGTGGACGCCGCCGGCGCCTCCTCGCGAAAGTCCAGCGCAAAGGTCTCGCCATCTGCGGTCAAGCCCACCATAAAGCCGCCGCCGCCGATGTTGCCGGCCGTAGGATAGGTGACCGCCAGGGCGAACTGCACGGCGGCCGCCGCATCGAACGCGTTACCGCCTGCTTTCAGAATCGCAACCCCGACGTCGGTCGCCAACGGCTCCGGCGACGCGACCATGCCGTGTGCAGCGACATTCGGCCGCGACTGGGTCCTGGCGGTGCCGGCTACGATCACCAGAGTCAGAACCGCGACGAACGACAGCCTGCGACACATGCTCACCATCATCATGCACACCTTTCGAGACAGGACCAGTAACTTCACAGTCTAGACATACTCGTCGTGCCGCTAGGGCTGACCGTCCGTCGCGGTCGCCCTCTCGAGCTCGCGCTCGCCACCGAGAATATTGATCATGCTGTAGTTGCCCTCGTGACAGGCGTACTCGTATATCAACTCCTCGGGCGGCAGCTCCACGAAGGGGAATTCGCCCGACCAGGCACGGGTCCAGTGGGTCGGGTCTTCGATGGTGAACTCGTAATGCACCGTGTCATCGTCGGCCCGCGTGAACCGCTCGATGACAGTGATGGTGTCTTCGGTCCGGCCGTTCGCTGCGCGCAGCAGCACCGGGTCGCCACCCACGGCTGCGGCGTTTACCTCCGTGCGTCGCAGATTGGTCGTTTCGACCACCAGCGTGTCGCCCTCCCAGTGTCCCCGCGCGTCGCCGTGCCACTGGCGGATGGTGGTCGGCAGGTGGTCGCGCCCGTCGATCGGAATGATGCGGGTGTCATGAATCATCTCGACGTTGATCACGACATAGGCGGGCGTCTGCAAGATCATGAAGTTGTTGTTGTAGGCGCTCGGCAGCATCGGTGGCCCCGCCGACCACACCAGACAGCGATCGTTCAGCTCGAGGTCCTCCCAGGTGTCGAACGGGCCCTCGACGGGAAACGCCGCGTCATGCGCCGTCTTGCGCTGCGCTCCCTCCGGCGTCCGCGCCGGCATCCGGCCGTCCGGCGGATCGAAGATCAGCGAGGTGCGTCCGGTCGGCCGCGTGCCGCCATCCAGCCAAAAGTTGTTGTAGCCTCCGACGTTGCCGCCTGCCACCGTTCGTTGCGGCGGCGCGTACAGCAGACGTTCGTTACGGTCCAACCGCGCCTGTTCTTGAGACGCCACTTCTTCGGGAGTCAGGAATTCCTTGTCACCCAGCGCCTCGGGGCGCTCGAGCGGCGTGATGGTCTTGTTGGTGTAGGTGCCCTGCAGATCCGGGTCGCCCCACGGCGTGCGCGGCGCGTCCTGGCCGACCGCACCGGTTGGCGCCAGCATCGTGAGTGCGAATACGCCCGACAACGTCCGGAGATAGAGGCGAGTCATTCGGTCCCTCCCGTCTAGCATTTCGGTTGCGTTCGAGTTGTCTGACATCAGCCGATGCCACTGATCATACGCCTGTCCCGCTCCTCGGGCACCCTTTCCCGTCGGTGTGACGCTGCACCAGACGTCCAGACCGGCGATGCTGTGCCACACATTCCAGGTGCGGAGGTAGTCTCATGGCTGACACGCGTCCACGTTCGCATCGGCAGCCAACTGCCACGGGGCTCTCGGCGCCCTCCCAACGAGAGAGATAACCGCTGGACCCCGCGCGGTGCAACGGTCTTCCCGACGCTGCGTGCCAGCGAAGGAACCTGGCTGTGAACCGTGACAAGGATTATGTCCTTGCTAAAGTAAGGACATGGCCAAAGTCACCAGTGGCGAGCCTGATTGACACCAACGTCTTGGTCTATCGCTTAGACCCTCGATTCCCGGAGAAGCAGCGTATTGCTCGTGATCTGCTCCGGGGCCGACTCATTGACGACGCGCTCGCGCTACGTTGATCACGCAGGCCCCGGAGAGGATGCCGGGGCGTCCATGACGGGGAACCGCCCACCGGGTGCTACGATGCCCGGGTCGGCATGACGTTCCCGAGTGAGGAGGATGCAGGATGCGAACGACAGCTTTCGTGAGGGCCGCCGGTCTCGTCGCGCTGTGCAGCGCGTCGTCGGTGCACGCCCAGGTGGCCCCAGCCTCCATCGTCGGGCCGGTCGACGCGATGCCGCCAGGGGATCCGTCCCGGAACGCGATCTACAACGCTTCGGCAATCCCCCTGGCGCCGGCCGGGTACGTGGAAGAGGAGTATTTCATCGAAGGCACGGCGAATCGCTACACTGCGCCAGACCTGGAGACCGGCGCCGTCATCGACGGGGGGCATCCCTACCGCTCGCGGTTCATCGTGCGGCGCCCGCCTGCCGAGGACTTCAACGGCGTGGTGTTGGTCGAGTGGCTGAACGTCACCGGCGGACCCGACAAGGACATCGACTGGTGGCTCTCTGGACATCACTTCGTGCGTGAAGGCTATGCCTTCATTGCCGTGTCGGCGCAGCGCGTGGGAATTGCGACGCTCCAAGAATGGAGCCCCGGCCGGTACGGCACGCTCGATGTTACCCATGACGGCATGGTGGAGGACGACGGGCTGTCCTACGACCTGTTCTCCGCGGTCGCCAAGGCCGTCCTCCGAGAGGGCGAAGATCCCGTGCCGGGACAAGTGGACATCCTCGCCGGGCTTCGGGCCGAGACCCTCATCGCCACGGGGCACTCGCAGTCGGCCGGCCGGCTGGCGACCTACTTCAACAACGTGCATCCACTCGACTCGGTGTTCGATGGCGGTATGGTCCACGGCGGGGGCGGGCGGTTGCGAGACGACCAGGACGTCCGGCTTTTCAAAGTGATGGCGGAGACCGACATGCGCCGGCGGGCGGCGACTCCGCAGCCCGATACGAGCTACTTCCGCCAGTGGGAGGTCGCCGGCAGCTCCCACGCCGACTACGACTTCGAGATCGAGTACGCGCGCATGCGGGCGCTGGCCGATGGCGAGCCACTGGATCAGGCGGCGCCGCGAGACCCGGGGTGCGCGTTGCCTACGCACAGCCGCGTGCCATTCCGCGATGTGCTGAACGCGGCATTTGAGCACCTCGTGCTCTGGGTGGAGGATGGCACCGACCCACCGCTGGCGCCGCCGCTACGTGTGGCGCGGATGCTGCCGGAACTGGAGCTTGCCCGCGACGAGCACGGTAACGTCCTGGGAGGGATCAGACTCGCGGCACACGCGGTGCCGACCGCGACGAACACCGGCATGAACACCCCCGCCGGTGGGGGATCGCGCTTCTGCGGGCTCTACGGATCCCACGAGCCGTTCGATGACGCCACCGTCCGGCGACTGTATCCGACCCATGCAGGCTACATGGAGAAGGTGCGCGAGGTCGTCGGGCAGAACCTGGCCGACGGCTACATCCTGCCCTACGCGGCGGAGCGGACCATCGGAGCGGCGGAGCGGTCCGGCATCGGACGGTAGTGCCTCATCGCGGTGTGCGCTCGTTCGGACGATGTCCTGATGGTCGACACCGGCTGAGCAACGTCAGTCGCCCCGAGATCGCCTGTGCGATCAGCCGGTGCTCTTAGATCAACTGATCGCCCGGTCGCCGCGTGGGGTTCGAGGCGCAGCCCCATCCACCACTGTACAAGGCGCGCACAGCGCGCCCCGCGGTGGCGGCGTGGGGCTGGCAACCCGCGACAGAAGCCCTGCTGCATTCGAGCGGCGCTGAAACCCGCCTGGACGGCGTTGCTCCTCGGTCGCAGATGCCCAATCTGCTCCCTCGTCCCGCCTTGCCAGACGGGCTCAGCGCCGCACTCGGTGCAACGCAGGGTCCTGCGGCGGGCCGCTGGGACCCCCACAAGCCACCGCGTGGGGTTCGGGGCGCAGCCCCATCCACAACTGAACCAGGCGCGCACAGCGCGCCCCGCGGTGGCGGCGTGGGGCTATGGGCCCCCACAAGCCACCGCGTGGGGTCCGGGGCGCAGCCCCGTCTAAGTACTAGGGAAGCCCGAACACGAACAGGTTGTTCCCGGTGCTGGGACGGAGCTCCGGTGTCAGCATGGCGAACGCCGCGGTGGTGATCGTGGTGCCGGTGCTGACCGCGACATACTGCCGTCCATCGACGGCGTAGGTGATCGGGAAACCGGTGACCGGCGACCCGAGATTGACCTCCCACAGCACCTCGCCCGTCTCCTGGTCGAAGGCCCGGAACCGCCCGTTGGTGTCGCCACCGAAGATGAGCCCGCCCCCGGTCGCGACGAGAGACATGGTGGCCGCCCGCTGCTCGTAGACCCAGGCCGTCTCGCCCGTCTCGGCCGAGATCGCCCTCACCGTGCCGACGTTGTCGGTGCCGGGTGCGATCTCGCGTACCCAGTCGATCGCATAGAGCGAGGCGGCGCTGACGGTGTCGGGGGTGGTGGCACGCATCCGCGAGCAAGTATTGCGCAGCGGAAAGTACATCGTGTTGGTCAGGGGGCTGTAAGCGCCGGCCTCCCAGTCTTTGCCGCCGCTGGCATGCGGACAGGTCAGCACCTGCTGGCCGGATCCGGTGAAGACCACCTCCGAGTTCTCGGTCACCGCCCCGGTAGCGCCGTCGATGTCGCTGATCACGTTCTGGGTGACGGTGGGCGTCGCCCACAGGAACTCGCCCGTGGCACGGTCCAAGGTATACACCACGCCCGTCTTGCCCGGTATGCCGGTCATCACCTGGCGTGTCTCGCCCGGCTGCAGTCGCGGGTTGATCCACGTGACCGCCGCCGGATCCGGCCGCACGACGGTGTCGACCAGCAGGCGCTCGAACGGGTGGTCGAGATCCCAGTGGTCGTTGAGGTGCTGGTAGTACCAGACGATCTCACCGGTGTCGGCGTCGAGCGCGAGCGTCGAGTTGTGGTAGAGATGCTTGTTGTCGACCCCGCCAAGCATGAATTTCGGCGCCGGCGAGGTGACCGACGTCCCGATATACGCCAGGTTCAGCTCCGGATCGTAGCTGGGCACCATCCAGGCGCCAACGTGCTTCCGATCCTCGAACGGGACCCCACCCCAGGTCTCGTCCCCCGGCTCTCCGGGGGCGGGAATAAGACGGCGGCGCCACAGCTCTTCACCGGTCGTCGCGTCGTGGGCGGCGATCACGCATGCGTTCGGCCCGCCCGCCGGCGTGCAGCTCCGCCCGGAGATCACCTTGCCGTTGGCGATGATCGGCCCGGACGTCTGGTTGGCCGGGTTCCGTTGGTAGTCGAGAATCTCGGTGTCCCAGGTCAGCTCGCCGCTGGCCGCGTCGAGCGCGAAGACGTGGCCGTCGATGCTGGTGTCGATGATCGTAGTGCCGTAGATGGCAAGGTTCCGGTTCGCGTCGATCAGGCTCGGGACAAGGTAGTCCGCTAGATCGTCCGGACGGTCGCGCCGATGCTCCCAGATGAAGTCACCGGTGGCGGCATCCAGCGCCTGGATGACGTCTCGCGGGTTCGGCATGTACATCGTGCCGTCGTGGACCAGCGGCGTGCCCTGTTGTCGCCCGTCGGTAAGGGCGCGGGTCCAGACCATGCGGATCTCGCCCACGTTCTCTCGTGTGATCTGGTCCAGTGGGCTATAGCCCCAGCTGTCGAGCGTGCGGCGCCACATCAGCCAGTCCTCCGGATCGGGATCCTGCAGGTCCGCATCGGTCACCGGTGTGACAGTCTCGACCTGCGCCTGGCCGGCGAATCCGGTCGCGATGGCAAGCATGAGACAGGCGAACGTGGCGAGGCAAACCCGGCATATCGCCGACACGAATGCAGGCATGGTCTCTCCTGATGAGATTGAGGGCATGGCTGATTATGTCATTGGCGCGACCTGGCCAGCGTTCGGGTTTTCGGTCTAGCCTTTCGTGGGCACAACCTGGCGAGCATGTGCTCGGTGGTGAGTGCCGAAAACCTTCAGACCGATGTATAGTTTGTCCTGGTGACCAAGGTGATTAGCACGTTGAGACAACCGACTCGAGCGCTCGGGCTCCTCGCGATCATCGCGCCCCTGTTGACTGCCGCCGCGTGCGCCCGGCCCGTAGATTCGGCGTTCCAGGTGCCTCTCACGCCGGATGGCGATCCTGATCTGAATGGCATCTGGCAGGCGATCGGCTCCGCCCACTGGGACGTCGAGGGCCACACCGCTCGCATGGGCCCCGTTGTCGAGCTGGGTGCGCTCGGAGCGATTCCCGCCGGGCTCAGTGTCGTCGAGGGTGGCACGATCCCGTACACGCCGGCGGCGCTGGAGACGCGCGACAACAATCGCGAACACTGGGTCGAGCTCGACCCCGCGGTCAAGTGCTACATGCCGGGCATCCCTCGCGCCACCTACATGCCCTTCCCGTTCCAGATTGTCCAGAATCCGGATGCGCTGATGTTCGCCTACGAGTTCACCTCGTCGACGCGCGTCGTGCGGATGGACCGACCAGGGACCGAAGCGGATCTGCCGTCGTGGATGGGGTACTCGCTCGGCCGATGGGAGGGCGAGACCCTGGTCGTCGATGTCACCAGCCAGATGGCTGACACCTGGTTCGACAGTTCGGGGAACTTCCACAGTGAGGCGCTCGTGGTCGAGGAGCGCTACACGCCGACCGGGCCGAACTCACTCCTCTACGAAGCCACCATCGAAGACCCGCAGGTCTTCACCGAGCCGTGGACGATGTCGATGCCGCTCTATCGCAGGCTGGAGCCGGACGCGCGACTCCTGGAGTTCAAGTGCATTCCGTTCGCCGAAGAGGCGATGTTCGGAGAGTGGTACCGCCGAGACGATCCGGAGGAAGAGGAACAGTAGCCATGACTGCACGAACCAAGAACCTGCTGGCCATCGTGGGAGGCATCTGCGCCGCGGTCCTGCTCGTCATACCGGCCGCCGGTCAGGCGCCGACGACCAGCTGGGGAGCCCCAGACCTGCGGGGCACCTGGGACTTCCGGTCGATCACGCCCTTCGAGCGCCCCGAGAGCTTCAAGGATCAGGAGTTTCTCACCCCTGACGAAGTGGAGGCATTCGAGGAGGCAGTACGCCAGTCGCGCGAGGCGGCTGCCGCCCGCACCGAGTACACCGAGAACCAAGGCGACGTCGACGTCGGTTACAACTCGTTCTTCATCGACTCCGGGACCGAGATGAGCGGCACCATGCGGACCTCCCTCGTCGTCGACCCTCCCGACGGCCGGCTTCCCGCCATGACGGAGGACGGGCGGGAGCGAGCCCGGCAGCGATATGCCACGTGGGGACGGCCGCCGCGCACACCAGCCGATCGGAACACGGCCGTGCGCTGCATCACCGGCTTCAACTCGGGCCCGCCGATGGCACCGGGCGCTTACAACAACATCATGGAGGTCTTCCAGACCGAGGACCACGTGGCAATCATGACCGAAATGGTCAACGACCATCGCATCATCCCGCTCGACGCCGGCTCGCATCTACCCGACGACATGCGGTTGTGGAAGGGCGACTCCATCGGCCAGTGGGACGGAGACACCCTCGTGGTGACGACGAAGAACTTCAACGAGCACACGGCGTTCCGCGGCACCACCGAGGACCTGGTGCTCACCGAGCGGTTCACACGCACGTCGGAAGACGGACTGCTCTACGAGTACACCGTCGACGATCAAGCGACCTACGTCGACCGGTGGTCGACCGCCCTCGAGATGCGGAAGACCGACGATTCGATCTTCGAGTACGCCTGTCACGAGGGGAATCTCGCCATGATGCTGATGCTGCGCGGCGCACGCCTCCAGGAGGCTGAAGGCGTCGGCGAGGACCAGTGGCTGGCGACCTGGTATCAGGGGGCCGCCGCCGCGGTGCAGGACGACGACCCGGACAAGTGACGACATCTAACAGAGGGCGCACTATGCCAAGGACAATCGGTTTCTTCGTGGCCGCCGGACTCCTGGCCGCCGCGGGTGTGGCCCACGGCCATCACGCGTTCTCGGCCGAGTTCGACGCCAACCTTCCAATTCAGGTGAAGGGCAAGGTGACCCGGGTCGCGTGGATCAACCCCCACTCCTGGGTCTACGTGATGGAAGAGAGAGAAGACGGCTCCACGCAGGAGTGGATGATGGAGGCTGGCACGCCCAACACCCTCCTGCGCCGGGGACTCACACGAACGATCCTCACGGTTGGAACCGAGGTCCAGGTGCGCGGCTATCAGAGTAAAGACAAAATCTGCGATCCGGTTTGCCGCGCCAGCGGCAGGGACATCACGTTCATTGACGGCACGTCGCTCTTCATGGGCTCCTCGGGCACCGGCGCCCCGAGAGACGGTGCCGACCCCACTGAGCCGGGACGGTAGCCCCCAGACTGGAGAGCAACTATGAGTGAGAAGTCGTTGTACGAGCGTCTGGGTGGCTACGACGGAATAACCGAATTCGCCGACGATTTGCTGCCGCGTTTGCAGTCTGATGCGCAACTTGGTCGCTATTGGCAGAACCGGGGGGATGACGGCATCAAGCGCGAGAAGCAGCTGCTCATCGACTACCTGTCGGCAAGCGCCAGCGGACCAATGTACTACACCGGTCGAGACATGAAGCTGTCACATGCGGGCATGAAGATCAGCGAAAGTGATTGGTCGGTGTTTCTTGGGCATGCCGGTGACACGATGGCAGCCCTGAACGTGCCCAAGCAGGAATGCGACGACGTCGTGGCGTTCGTGTTGAGCCTGAAGGTGGACATCGTCGAACCATAGGACAGCCCTGGGATACGACCCTCCGGTCCAGGCGCACGTCCCCCTCGAGGTCTCCACACTTTCTCCACCCGCGTCACGCGCTGGGGCCACTGGCCGGGTTCGGCGCTTCGTTCAGCGTCCCTATCGTCACGGCAGGCGAGTCACTTCGCCCCGGACAAAGCACGCCTACCAGTCGATGACCGAGCCGTCATCCTCGTCGAACCGAGGCAAACAGGGCCTGGGCTCGCCGACCTGGGCCATCAACGCGTCCTCGTCAATCGTGATGCCAAGACCGGGGTCGGTCGGTAGCGGCCGATAGCCGTCGCACGCCTGCAGTCGTGGCCTCGTGATCATGCGGGAAAGGATCAGTTGACATAATTATGTCTATATGAAAGCATGCTGTCGTTATGACGCGACGGACAGGTAGTTCGGTAGCGCTCCCACGCGGCACCTCCTCGACCCGAAGCGGCGAGGCGTTGCGCGCTCTGGTGCTCGAGATCTTCCGTCTCAACGGCGCGCTGCTGCGGCACGGAGCCGCGCTGACGGCGCCGCTCGGGCAGACGCAGGCCCGGTGGCAGGTGATCGGAGCGGTGGCGGAGGCGACCCGCACGGTGCCGCAAATCGCGCGGCGGATGGGCATGTCGCGGCAGAGCGTGCAGCGGGTGGCCGACCTGCTGGTGACCGACGGCGTGCTGCGGTTCGAGGCGAATCCGGACCACGCCCGGTCGCCGCTGTTGCGGCTGACCGCCGAGGGTGAGCGGATCGAAGCGCGGCTAAACGACATCGGCCGGTCGTGGGCTGCGGCGATCGCCGACGGCCTGCGGCCCGCCGAGCTGGAGCGGACGGTCGACACCATACGGGAAGTTATCCGGCGACTGGAGACGTCAGGAGGGACGCGATGACAGCACCCGAGGAGCTTCGACAGTTCGTCAAGGAAGGGCTCGGCCGCAGCGTGCCCCGTGGCCGCCTGGAAACCGCCATGCAGGAGGCCGGCTGGGCCCGGGCCGACATCAAGGGGGCGTTGACCTGCTACGCCGAACTCGACTTTCCCGTGCCGGTGCCGCGGCCGCAGCCGTATCTCTCGGCTCGCGACGCCTTCGTGTACCTCCTGTTGTTCACCGCGCTCTATCTCAGCGCGTTCAGCCTAGGGCGACTGCTCTTCGAGCTGATCAACCAGGCGTTTCCCGATCCAATGGTGACCCGGCCGGAGCAGGTGGTGCGCGAGGTGATCCGATGGTCGGTGTCGCTGCTGATCGTCGCCGGGCCGCTCTTCCTCGGGTTGTCGCGGATGATCGGCCGTGAGCTGGTGGCCGATCCGGCGAAGCGGAGCTCGAAGGTTCGCCGCTGGCTGACCTACTTGACGCTGTTCGTCGCCGCCGCGGTCCTGATCGGCGACGTCACGACACTGATCTTCAGCCTGCTCGGCGGCGAGCTGAGCGTCCGGTTCGTGGCGAAGGTGTTGACGGTCGGCGTGCTGGCGGGCGGCGGGTTCTGGTATTACCTGTCGGACCTCCGTGCGGACGAGCGGGAGGTCGAGGCGTGACCGGGCGGGTGCGCGGCGTCATCGGCGTGGCGGCGGGCCTCGTGGCGGCAGCCGCCATCGTCTTCGGACTGCTGCAGGCCGGCTCGCCCGGGGCCGCGCGGGACCGGCGGCTGGACGAACGGCGGATCGACGACCTGCGGGGCCTTGCCCGCGCCGTCGACCTCCACTGGACACGCAACGGGCAGCTGCCGCCGTCGGTCAGCGGCCTGCCGACGGCGACCGACGAGCCGCTCGCCACGACCGACCCGGTCAGCGGGCGCGAGTACGACTACCTGGTGCTCGAGGAGCGCAAGTTCGAGCTGTGCGCGGAGTTTGCGACGGCCCAGACGGCCACCGGCGACCGGGCCTTCTGGTCGCATCCAGAGGGCCGGCACTGTTTCGGCATTGACGTCGAAATGGTTGCCCGCGAACCCGTCGTTCCTGTAGCTCCTCGGGCCACGGCGCCTCCAACGGGACGCTGACCCCGAGCCCGCCGCAGGTCTCGGTTGGGTCCAGGGAGCAGAATTTGTCAGACCGAGCCGTCTTCGGGACAATACTCAGCGACGGAAGGGAGGGACGCGAGTCATGCGCAGCCTGATGAACATGTTGGCGGTTATTCTCGTCGCCAGCTCCGCCCCGACACCGGGGCAGACCGGCGACCCGGCTCAGGTGCTGGCCGGCATGCAGGCGGCGCTGGGCGGCGCCTCGTCCTGGTGTCGTTGAACTTCCAGAATCTGTTCAACCGCGACAACTTTCTCGCATACAGCGGCGTGCTGACCTCGCCATGCTTCGGCCAACCCAACAACGTGCTGAACCCGCAACGGGTGACACTCCGGCTGAGATTCGACTTCCGATTCGGCCCGGAGAGGTGCGAGACGGTGGATGACAGTGGTCGGTATGAGCGCCGCCGTGTATAGGGTGGAGCGTCTATACTTGCGGCATGGATGCGGCTCCGCTGCTCGGTGAAGTAGGGCGCCGACTGCACGAGGCCGGGCTCGAGGCCGTTCTGATTGGTAATGCGGCGGCTGCGCTGCATGGGGCGCCGGTCACCACGGTCGACTTCGACTTTCTGTTTCGCAAGACGTCGAGAAATCTGGCGAAGTTGAAAGCGGTTGCTCGTGGCCTCGGCGCCGTCATTCTGCGGCCATACTATCCGGCCTCGGACCTGTTTCGTGTTGTTCGCGATGACGACGGCCTGCAGGTCGACTTCATGGCCACGATTCACGGCCTGCGCTCCTTCGAGGGTGTCCGGGATCGCGCGGGCCCGATCGA
>JASLOY010000479.1 GCA_030745255.1 Vicinamibacterales bacterium | reverse complement strand
AGGCCTCGCGGACCGGCTGCACCGTCTGGAGCACGGTGATGCCGCCGCCGAGGGAGACCAGGAGCACGACCAGAAACGCCGGGCGGGGAATGGCCGCACGCTTCTGTCTTCGGTTTGTCGAAACGCTGCTCATTTTCTCGACCTCTCGCGAACGGGGAGCAATAGAGACACTGCACCGCAAATCGGGGGGGGCTATCGCAAGGTCGGTACCAAGTTGGTCATTCACCGCGTGGCTCGGCGGCGTTGCATTCAACTCACTGATAATGAAGGTGTTACGGGGTAGCGTGTATCCCCGAACAAAAGCCTCAACAACGCCAGCCAGCTAGGGTTGAGACCGGCAATGTACCGATGTGACACACAGGCATGGCGACCCAAATCCCATTTACGGTTGATCCGACGTATCCGGTGTCAAGTACACACCACATATGGTGGGTCTGAATCGGTGGCACCCGAATCCTGGGGTTGACGCCCTCGCGTACGATTCTGTCGACACGGTTTCGGATCTGTTTCCGCTTCCGGCGAAACAGAGGGGTCGGTCCCGTCCGGTATCGACCGCTCCACGGAGTTCCTGTAACGTAGTTCATCACTCGCGCCTGCGATCGACGACAGGTCGAGGGGAGCCAACCATGTCGATTCGACCAGTCAGGCGCATCCTGCAATCACACGCGACGATGGAAGGGGCCGGCGTCAGGCTGCGGCGGGCATTCGGATTTGGCGACACGAGCGACTTTGACCCGTTCCTGTTGCTCGACGACTTCCGGAACGAGAATCCTGAGGACTACCTGGCCGGCTTCCCGTGGCACCCGCACCGGGGTATCGAAACCATTACTTATGTCCTCGCCGGCACGGTGGAGCACGGCGACAGCCTCGGGAACCGTGGAACCCTCGGTGGCGGCGACGTCCAGTGGATGACGGCTGGCAGCGGAATCCTGCACCAGGAAATGCCGAAGGGGGACCCACAAGGTCGGATGCACGGTTTCCAGCTGTGGGCGAATCTGCCCTCGTCGCTGAAAATGACCGCGCCGCGCTATCAGGACGTACAGGCACGCGACATCCCGGAAGTGGTCGACGACGACGGCACGCGGGCACGAGTGATCTGTGGAAGTTTCTGGGGTCAGTCGGGACCGGTCGACGGTGTTGCGGCAGACCCCAGGTATCTCGACGTGTCGGTGCCGCCCGGCACCACCAGGCGGCTCCCGGTCGAGCATCCCCGCCACGCTTTCGCCTATGTGTTCGCTGGCTCTGGCCACTTCCGCGACGCATCTGAACCGCTGCCGGTCGCGACCGAGCCGGTCGGCTACGCCGAGACGGCAGGCGCAGAGAAGGCAGAAAACCGGGCGCTGGTGCTCTTCGACGGCGGCGACGAGATCGTCGTGCAGGCCGGCGACCAGGGCATCCGCTTTCTCCTGGTCTCTGGCACGCCGATCCAGGAGCCAGTGGCCTGGCACGGCCCGATCGTGATGAACACCCAGGAACAGCTGCAACAAGCCTTCAAAGAGCTCCACCAGAGAAACTTCATCAAGTAGGACCGGCCGCCACGCCGGCTGTTCGTCCTTTCCACATGGGCTGTGTGTCGTGGGACCGACAGATTCAAGTTTGGCGCCTGACTTGACGATTGCGTTGGGGAACTCTATTGGCACGCGTCGGGCGTGCCTTGCCTCGACTTGACGCCATGAACGTACTCCTCGCAGACGACTCCTCGACCATTCGGACGATCGTCAAACGGTGCCTGGTGAAAGAGTTCGACTGTACCGTTACGGAAGTCGAAAATGGGATCGAGCTCCTCAGAGCCCTCGACGACCAGCGGTTTTCGCTCGTGGTACTGGACGTCCACATGCCGGTCATGGATGGCCTCGAGGCGCTCGAGATGCTGCGCGCCTCTGTCCACAGCGCGGTGCCAGTCGTCATGTTGACCTCCGATCGGGACCAAGATCTGTTCAACCGGGCGGTCTTTCTGGGCATCACCGACTATCTGACCAAGCCGCTAAAGCCGGACACGATGGTCGAACGTCTCGGGAAGGTGCTTGGCTCGCTCGACACTGCGGCGACGGAGACCGAGCGAGCGGACGATGACAGCCCTGACGTCAAGACTGACCTCACTGTTATGGTGGCGGAGGGCGACCCCGATCACCGGCACTTCCTGCTGGACTACTTTGGCTCGCGCTGTGAGGTGCTCGAGGCGTCGACTGGCGCCGAGGCATTGCAATTTTGCCTGAGCACGACACCGCAGATGGTGTTCGTTGGGGGCGACCTGGGCATCGTCGACGCAGCGACGCTGGCACGGAAGATTCGCGGTGTCGATGCGCTGGCCGCGACCCGAGTGGTGGCGAGTGTGCCCAGGAATCAGCTTGACGCTGCGCGGGCCGACGGGGTGTACGATGCCGTAATCGCGCGGTCGTTCGTGGCAGAGATCTTCCAGGACCAGTTCGAACGGCTCACCATGCGGCCGGACCGGCTGGCCTCCACGCTCGAGCATGTGCATCCCCGGTTCAAGCAAGGTCTGGTCACAGCGGTCGAGCATGTGTTCGGTATGGCGCTCGCTACGGAGGTCGCGGCCCTCGACTCGGCCTCACCACTACAGTCGGCCGATGAAGTGGTGGCAACCAGGCTCGATCTCGCCCTGCAGCACGAAGGGCTCACCCTCAGCTTCGAGCTCGAGGTTCGCACGGCAGAGGCTGGCGACCTGGCGGCGCGCATGACGGGTCAGGCGGTCGACGAGGTGACCGAGGCGGACCGCGACTCGGCCGTGGCCGAGATCGGCAATATGATCGTGGGTCGGCTACACAACACCCTGGCCGAACGGGGCGTCGCCGGACGAATCGGCCTGCCCACCACCGAGGTGCGCGCGGCCCAGCACACCCCAGCCGACGGCGACCACCGGTCGACAGTCCACTTCTGCTGTGCCGACGGTCGACCCGAGCTGTGGCTGCACGTCGTGGCCACACAGAATGGGAGCTCGAACGACCAGGAAGAGGCTGCCTAGCCGCAGCCTGGCCCTACGGTAAGCATAGGCTCACGAACACGGCGTCAAGTCGCTTTCATTGTGGCGAAGAGGGTGGGCTTCGGTCGGTGCGATGAGCACGAGTACTTCGTCCTGGACAACCGGCAGACCTCCAATCGGCTGACGCTCAACCTCGGGCTGTGCCACACCCTCAACTTTCCATCGACCGAGGCCGACGACCACGGCGCCGCCTTCGACCTGGTCGAGGCCGGCGAGCTTTTTGTAGGCGTTGGCACGGCCGCGTGGTGGCATAATCGGGCCGTTCTGTAGGTAGACGGACGATGCCATCACTCCGTGGTCTCACCCCGCTCGCGGTCTTCCTGCTGCTCGGGCTCGCGGTGTTCGTGCTCGATCGCTGGAGGGACGCCGACGCGGACGGCC
>JASLOY010000478.1 GCA_030745255.1 Vicinamibacterales bacterium | reverse complement strand
ACCGTGCCGGCATTGATGCGGTAGGTGACGAGGAAGTTGGCTGACAGATGCTTGCTGAACGTGTTGTACTCCATGATGTTGCGGAACAGGAGCCGGCCGGTGAACTGGTAGGTGGTCACGGTCCTGCCGATCTTGACGTCGAAGAGCTGATCGTTCGTCAGCGGATCGCGCAGGCGACTCGTCATGGCGAGGAGCTCGGCGTTGAGGCGCGACACCGGTCGGAGGGTGGTGAAGATGGTGGCGCCGACCGACCTGCCCAGGAACGGGGTCTCGGTGAAGAAGACCTGGTCGCCCCAGTTGAGCATCCCCCCGATGGACACCTTGCGGCTGGCGTTCACTCCGCCCCCGACGAAGTACGTGGTCTTGAAGAACTCGGTGCCGAGGAACCGCTCCATGTCGCGGTTGATGTTGCCGGTCAGGATGATGCCGTTCTTGAAGGCCGTGAAGAGGCTGACGCTTGTCTGCTCGTCCTGCAGCGTTCCCGCGAAGTCATAGTTGCGACTGTAGCTGACCTGTGGTCCCCAGTTGATCATCAGGTTGTTCGGCCACCAGCGATACGACACGTTGGCCCGCGCGACGCGCGTGTCCACGCGTCGGACGAACCCGGTGTCGGTGCGGAACTCTGGGTCGACGGTGTCCACGGATGCCGAGTAGCTCAGGTTCCGTCCGCGCCGGTTGTAATTCACGTGGAAGATCGGTCCCGAACGCTCGGCGCCGGTCTCGTCACGGTGTTGGGATGCGGCGTACTGGAAGCTGACCGAAGAGGTACGGCCCAACCGGAACCGCCCGTCGACCCCCCCGACTCGGCTGTAGCCGCCCAGAAACTCCCGGTCGGTCGCAATCACGCCGATATACGACTCGGCATACAGGTCGTAGCGCGCCCGACCCACGACGACCTTCGCCGTTTCGCCGAAGGCGGGATCGGTGGGATCGTCACGCCGACCGGGTGCCTCGTCGTCGGACACCAGCACGCCGACCGTCGTGTTGCCGAGCTTCCCGGTGAGCTTGGCGCCGTAGCGCGGGTCGACCATCGTCCGCGTGTGGACCAGATTGGTCTGGCCGGGGACACGAAAGATCTCCTGCCCCTCGAGGAAGAACGGCCGCAACTCCGGGAAGAAGAGCGGGAACCGCTGATTGATCTCGATCTGGGGGGTATCGGACTCGATCTGCGAGAAGTCGGGATTGTAGGTGAAGTCAAACGTCAGGTTCGGCGTCACGCCGTATTTGACGTTCAGCGAGCCCTCCGGCTGGGTCTCTTCATCGAAGCTTCCGGTGCCGGCATCCAAGGCTCCGAACTGAATCGCCGTGAAGGTGGGGAGGATCTCGAGATTGCGGCTTGTCGACAGATTCGTCAGGTTGTCGAGCAAACCCATCTGCGTCAGAAACCCGGCTACGTCGCGGGAGACCGGCGCCCACACGTCGGTCTCGTCTTTGCTGGGAATCGTTCGCACGATCTGGAACCCCCACAGGTGGTCCTCCCCGGCACGCCGGGTGGGATACCGCAAGCTCTTGAACGGGATCGCCAGCTCCGCCGTCCACCCGTCCTCGACGAGCATCCCGCCCGACTCGTAGAGCGCGTCCCATGTCGGGTCGCCGCGGGGGAATCCACCGGTGGCCATTGCCATCGCGGCACCGAAGCCGCCCGCGATGCTGCCCACCCCACCACCTGGCCCACCTCCTCCGCCGCCGCCCGAACCGCCGAACGACCCTCCGCGGGAGTCGAGCAGCGAGTCGCCCTGCACGCCGTAGCCGTTCACCGAGAAGACATAGGCCCGCTGCTGGTCGAGGAACGGATCGAAGTAGACCGAGATCGTGTCGTCGTTGAACGTGCGGTCGCGATCGGACAGGTTTGCGCGGATCAGCACCGGGTCGGAGTAGTGCGCGTAGATCCCGAAATAGAGGTTGTTGGCATCGTTGGCGACGAAGACCTCCGTCTCTTCGGTTGCCGGTGCGCCGTCGAGTGGCTGCTGCTGCACGAACTCGGTGATGCGCGTCGCTTCCTGCCAGACCGCGTCGTCGAGCCGGCCGTCGACGCGCGGTGGACTCGATGTCCGGGTGGCGCTGACGCTCGGCCGGCCGGTGGCGATGCCAAATCCACCGCGGCCGCCTCGCCCACCCGGAGCGGGCTCGCCCGGGACGACGCGGCTGGGCGCATCCGCTCCACCAGCGGTGAATTCGCCAGCCGGGGGAAACTGGACGCTGGCGCCGGTGGCCGGCGGTGTGGGCGGCGCCGAGCCGGTCAGGTCGAGGTCGGCGAAGAGCGCGGCCACGATGCGGTCCTGCAAGGCGAAGATGTCGTCGAGCGTGCCGTCCGCTTTCGCCGCTCGCAACACCACCCCAGAGGTGGCGTCGACAACCCGTGCGGTAATGCGCAGGTAATCCCCGAGTCGCTGATAGGCTCCCGAGACTACCCAGCTGGCCCCGAGTTGCCGGCCCAGCCGCACCGCGGATCCGCCGTCGGCCGTGTCGCCCGCGTCTGCCCCCACCAGCACGCGCTCGAGCACCGGCAGCCCCAGTGCTTGCAGCTCGGCCCGCACGGTCTCGGCGATCCCGTCACCGATCCAGTCATCCGAGGACACTCTGGTGATGTTGGAAAACGGCACCACGGCCACGACATTGGCAGGCTCGGGAGCGACGGCCGCCGACTGCGCGTAGGGCGCTGTCCCGAGACGGTGGACGGAACTCACCTCGCCGACGGCCGGCGAAGCGGCCAGCACGAGGCAACAGCCGGATGCGACCACGCCGTGCCACCGGAGCATCATTCGGTGTCGAGGTCTTCGAGCAGAAGGGCTTCCCGCCCGATGCGAGCCAGACCGTCCGGGTCCGAGGCGATCGCCTCGGGCAGCACACCGAGTGCGACTTCCCTGTCGAGCTTGGTGTCCCTCGCCAGACAGACCTGCCCCCATGCCCCCGTCACTGACGAGGGCAGTGACGTCATAGAGACCGAAACGGATGCCGGGGGCCATGAGCTTCCAGAGTCAGCCGATGTCGTGCACAGGCGCGGCGCTGGTGGATACACATTCCGAGGTTTCGATCCTTGAGGGAGGCTGCGCCACCCCGCCATGACAGGCGTCATGTCTCAGGTCAGAGACGACGGGGGTATCGTGTGCCGGAACGGGTCGATCAGGCCACCTAGCGGCGTTGTCAGGTTGAGGGGGCCGACATCTGCTACGGCAGTTCCACCACCGGTTGTTGAGAAGGCGGGCGTTTCGGGTATGGACTGCGGTGAGCTGCGTCTCCTGAACGAGCGCCTACGGCCGGTTTCGGGGCGGAGAACTGCACTGACTTCATCTAAGTTGACAGTGCCTTCGTGCACCGACGCCCAGCCGAACTGCCGACGCGCTGCTCGCCGTCGGCGTGGCAACTGGCTGCCTGATCAACAGCGA
>JASLOY010000477.1 GCA_030745255.1 Vicinamibacterales bacterium | reverse complement strand
GCAAAAACCGCCGGCGATCCAATACCAAGCATTAGTAGGCGTCCTGCGTCTCGAACCAGCCACGAGCCATCTGGCGTCTCTCCGGCGTCATCGACTCGGACAATCTTCCAGGCAGGTCATGCACCAGTGCACTATTGGGGTCGGCGAGAGAACGTCTCGTGGAACCGCTGCCTGAACTTTTCAAACGTGCCGAACTTAATAGCCTCTCTTATTCGACGCATCGTGTCAAGGTAGAAGTGTATGTTATGCAGTGTGTTAAGGGTGCTTGCCGTCATCTCGCCGGCCACAAACAGATACCGGAGGTAGGCCCGCGAGAAGTGGCGGCACGTGTAGCACTCGCAGTCCGGATCCGGAGGCCCTGAGTCTTCAGCGAATCGCGCCTGTTTGATCGACAGCGGCCCGGCGCGCGTCAGGAGCTGGCCGTTTCTGGCGTTCCGCGTGGGGAGCACGCAATCGAACAGATCGATGCCGCGGGCCACGCACTCGACCAGGTCGTCCGGCATACCCGTACCCATCAGATAGCGCACCCGGTCGTCGGGCAGCATCGGCGTGGTGCCAGCCACGACCCCGTACATCAGCTCCACCGGTTCGCCTACGCTCAGCCCACCGATGGCGAAACCCTCGAACCCAAGCGCCACCGTCTCTTGGGCGCTCTGCTCACGCAACCGGCTGTGCACGCTCCCTTGCACGATGCCGAACTGCGCCTGACCGGGGTTGGTGACCTCGCCGTTGAGAGAGCCCGGCTGGCCGGTGATTTCCAAAAACCGCTCGCGGCCGCGGCGGGCCCACCGCAGCGTCCGTTCCATCGAATCACGCGCCTGGTCCTCCGTCACCGGATAGCTGGCGCACTCGTCGAACACCATCGAAATATCCGACCCAAGCCGGGCCTGGATGTCGGCGGCGCCTTCCGGGGTCAACCGATGCAGGCTCCCGTCGAGGTGAGACCGGAACGACACCCCGTCTTCGTCGATCCGCCGCCGGTCCCCGAGGCTGAACACCTGGTATCCCCCACTGTCAGTCAGAATCGGCCGGTCCCAGCCAATGAAGCGGTGGAGACCGCCGGTTCGCGCCACCAGCGGCGCGCCTGGTCGCAGATGCAGGTGATAGGTGTTGGCCAGGATCATCTCGGCGCCGAGACCGATCAGGTCGCGGTGGGTGACCGCCTTGACCGCCCCGCGGGTTCCGACCGGTGCGAAGGCCGGTGTCCGCACGAAACCGTGCGGCGTGAGCAGTTCGCCGGCGCGCGCGCCGCCGTCACGGTGGGTGACGTCGAACGAGAAACCTGCAGGCACTGGCGTATACTACACAGTGTCGGTCAATGTCCCATCCTCTCCGATCGGCCCGGTCGTGGGCCTATCGTTTCAAGAAATCGGACTCTCCGGGTGAGACGTCTCCGCATCGGCGTTGTCTACGGGGGCCGCTCGAGCGAGCACGCGGTGTCGCTGGCGTCGGCGGCCGCGATCTTCGCGAATCTCGACCGCGAGCGCTACGAACCGGTGCCGATCCGGATCGCGCAAGATGGCCGGTGGACTCTCGCCGAACACCCCCCGACCCTGGAATCGGCCGCTGAGACGACCGAACGCGCCCGGCTCGAGCACGGGCGTGCAGGGCGCTCCGCGCGGGAGGTGCATCTGCTCGCCCACCCAAGCGACGAAACGATGCTCAAGGTCGAACGGGGAGTCGGCGCAGACACCGGGCCGGACGACTCAGGTCACGCGATCGTCGACGCGCTGACCCTCGACGTCATTTTCCCAATCGTGCACGGTCCCTACGGCGAAGACGGCACGCTGCAAGGCCTGCTCGAGCTCGCCGACATCCCCTATGTCGGCGCTGGCGTCCTCGCATCGGCCGTCGGAATGGACAAGGCGGTGATGAAGGTGCTGTTCGCCGCTCGCGGGCTGCCGATCGTGGGGCACGATGTGGTGCTGCGCCGGGACTGGCAGACCGACCGCCTCGGCATCGTGTCCGGGCTTGCCGAACGGCTCCGGTTCCCGCTGTTCGTCAAACCGGCCAACCTGGGTTCGAGCGTGGGTATCTCACGCGCGGAGGATCGCGACACGCTGTCGAGCGCGATCGATCTGGCGGCCGAGTTCGACAGGAAGATTGTGGTTGAAGAGGGCGTGTCACCGTGCCGCGAGATCGAGTGTGCCGTCCTCGGCAACAATACTCCCGAGACGTCGGTGCCAGGGGAAATCATCCCGTCCCGTGATTTCTACGACTACGAGGCCAAGTACCTCGACGACCGGTCGGAAATCGTCATCCCGGCGACGCTGACACCCGAGCAGACCAATGAAGTCCGGCGGCTCGCGATCGCCGCGTTCCGCGCCATTGACGGCGCCGGCATGGCGCGTGTCGACTTTCTGCTCGAGCGCGACACCGACCGCATCTTCGTCAACGAGATCAACACCCTCCCGGGGTTCACCACGATCAGCATGTACTCGAAGTTGTGGGAAGCCAGCGGGCTGAGCTATCCGGCGTTGCTCGACCGGTTGATTGCCCTGGCCGCGGAGCGTCATGCCGAGAAGCAAGAATCGCGAACCAGCGTCGATTAGTCCCCACACGCTACAGATTTCAGGATCACCAACCGATAACAGTTTCTGGACAAGAGGAGCGCGTTTTGACTTTTATCGAAATTTGTGCTTGACACGTAAATTTTCTTGTCCATAATCTACATCTGGTATGAGGGTGGGGGGCTCAGCCCACCTGTTGTGATGTTAGCGTGCAGGTAAACTCGCTGAGCCACCACATGCCAAGGAGGCAGAATGGCGAAGAAGAAAGCAGCGAAGAAGAAGGCCACGAAGAAGAAGGCCACCAAGAAGAAGGCAACCAAGAAGGTAGCGAAGAAGGCTGCCAAGAAGGGCGGGAAGAAGCGCTAAGCTTCTCCTGACTTCAAAGAAGAGGGGGCGCTTCGTCGCCCCCTTTTTTTGTACGGTCACCGAGCAGCGTCCTGCGTCGGCGGCGTCGTGCCGTCCCACACGCGCACCATCCTGATCACGTCGCCTCGTCGCAATTGGTCGACCACATCCATGCCGGCGATCACGGTTCCAAAGACGGTATAGTGAGCATCGAGCTGCGGTTGCGGCGATGTGGTGATGAAGAACTGGCTCCCGCCCGTTTCTGCCCAGTCCAGCGCCATCCCGACCGTGCCTCGCAGAAACGGCAGCGGGCTCAGTTCGTCGCGAATGGTGTAGCCGGGCCCACCCTCGCTGTCGTTGCGCGGGTCGCCAGCCTGCACGACGTAGTTCGGCACAACGCGATGCACCAGCAGCCCGTTGTAGAAACCGGAGCGAGCGAGGCGCATGAAGTTGTCGGCGGTGAGCGGCGCCTCGTTGACCGTCAGCTCGATCTGGATAGTGCCCCGATCGGTGTCGATAAAAACATGCGGTGA